>CAUSFO010000014.1:0-33231 GCA_963530895.1 uncultured Flavobacteriaceae bacterium
CTTGGAATGAAACCAACCCATTCGAACCAAATCTATAATATGGCGGCGGAGAAGTAGCCATCATCACAAAAACAGAGGGAACAAGCACCAATGCAGGGCTTATTTTTCTTATTTTCAAAGGTTGAAGCAAAGCATCATACTTTATCAAAAGGAAAGGAATTACCAAAAATACAAAGGCGATGAAATCCGTATAATCCGCCACACGAGCCACAGCAATGGGTGAAATCTGATTGTAAAAATCGATAAAACCTTCGGAAAATGGAGATTTCCAAAAAATGAACAAAACAAAACTAACAAAAATGGAAAAAGTTCTCAATTTTGGGAAAATATAAGCCAAAAACAATGGAAAAATAATCATTCCCAAAAAGTCTGAAAATTTACCCGTGAACCAATTATGAAAATACAATTTCAAAAAATGATCATTGATAAATAATAAAATTATGCTCACTACAAAAACATAATTCAGCAGTAAAAACTCATTCCTTTTCATATTATTTGGGGTTAAAACTTCATGAAATCCCTTACAATTCCGCCATTCTGCGTGTATTGTAAAAGTTCTGTTTCTATGAAATTAGAGATTTCCGCCTTCTTTTCGCTTGGGAAAAGTAGATGTACATTCGCGCCTGCATCTAGAGTGAAGAAAAGAGGCAGATTGGTTTCCTTTCTAAATTCCCAAACTTTATTGATAACCTGCAAAGTCCCTGTCTGCATCAGAATAAAAGCAGGATCGCTCATCATCATCATCGCATGAAGTGTAAGCGCCTCATGCTCCACCAATTTCATAAAAGCCTGTAAATCACCTGATTTCAATATCTCTTTCATCGGAACAAAGTTCTCTCTTGCCTCCTGAAAACGGCGTTCTGCATAGGGATTGGTATTCATCAGCCCATGCCCCACGGTGGAACTCACAGACTTTTGCCCTTCATGAATCAGCAGAACATAATCATTAAAATCCCTAAATATCGGATGAATTTTCTCGTCAGGATATTTCACAGCATACAGGTCAGAACTTCCCTCCACTTCATTCACCTCGCCCCAGACTACCAGCCCGTCATAAACGCTTCGGCAGGCACTTCCGCTCCCCAGACGAGCCAAAAATGAGGCTTTTTTGACATCAAAAAAATCTTTGCTGGAAAATTCCCTATCCATCTCCATAAGGCATTTGGCTATAGCTCCAAAACCTGATGCTGAACTGGCTATTCCAGAGCTATGCGGGAAAGTATTTTCGGTCTCAATGACAAAACTCCCCTGCAAAATCCAAGGAAGATATTTCTCTATGCTTCTAAAATATTTTTCTATTTTCTCTGAAAATTTGGTTTCCTCTTTTCCTGCTAAAAAAGTTTTGACTGAAAAACTTTCACCTGATTTAAAAATCATTTTAGTCTCTGTTTTACAATTACTAAGCGTAAAACTGATGCTGGGATTTGCTGGAATCTGCCCTTCATATTTACCCCAATATTTGATAAGGGCTATATTACTGGGACAACTCGCAAAAACCTCTATATCTTTCGTTAAAAATTCTTTATTTCCTAAAAACTGCTGTGGCATTATGATAATATTTTACCTCACAAAGGTAGTAATTTAGATGAAAAAATCCCCTTTCCATTGAGAAGGAAAAGAGATTTTTATTTTATATTGGTTTTACTAGTTCTAGGAACCATTCTTTGACCTCACCTGACAAGTGCGGAGCCAATTTCCCCTCGCAGGTCTTGTGGTAGGCGTTCAGCCATTCTTTTTCTGGTTCAGTAAGTAGTTCCGCATCTATCACATCTTTGAAAAACGGACAAAGAGTAAGAGTTTCAAAACCGTAGAAAGTGCCGTATTCTGTGGTTCTCAGTTCCTCCACTGCCACTAAATTCTCATGGCGGATTCCGTATTGATTTTCAACATAAAACCCTGGCTCGTTAGAACATACCATTCCTGCTAAAAGCTCCTGCGGATTCATATCTTTTCGAATATTCTGAGGGCCTTCATGCACATTCATGAAACTTCCCACGCCATGCCCCGTTCCGTGTGCGTAATCTTTACCCTCTTTCCAAAGCGGAAGACGAGCGATAGCATCCAGCTGGACTCCTCTCGTGCCTTTTGGGAACTGAGCCAAAGAAAGGTTAATCATCCCTTTCAGAACCAAAGTACAGTCTTTTACAAACTCCGCTGATACTTTACCCAAAGCCAGCGTTCTAGTAATGTCGGTAGTTCCTTCTAAATATTGACCTCCAGAATCTACAAGAACACTTCCCTCGTTGGTAACTTCCTTACTTCCTTCGCTTTTTGCGGAATAATGCACGATAGCGCCATTTCCTTTATAACCGATGATGCTTCCGAAACTTTCGCCCACAAAATTTTCGCCCTCAGCACGGAAATCTCTCAGTTTTTTCCCAATGGAATATTCCGTCATAGGCTCTTTTCCTACATTGTTTTTCAGCCAATGGAGGAATCTCACCATCGCTACACCATCACGAACCATCACCGTACGGAAACCTTCCAATTCGGTTTCGTTTTTAATGGCTTTCATCAGATTGCCAGGAACAGCAGACAGAACGAAAGTGTTTTTATCCTTTAAAGCATTGAAAACCGCTTGGTTACAGTTCGGTGAAATCAAAACTTTTTCATTTTTTAATTGACCTAAATAAGAGAAAAATTCATCGTAAGGAACTACGCTTACTTCAGCCTCTTGCATTTGTTTTTTGGCTTCATCATTGAGTTTTTCTACATCTACAAAGAGCGTAGCCTCCCCATCCTCCGTTACGAGGATATAACCAAGAAATACAGGGTTGCAGTCCACATCACTTCCTCGTAAATTTAGCGTCCAAGCCACATCATCAAGACTTGAAATAACATGCAGAGAAGCGCCTTTTGCCTGCATTTTCGCACGGATGGCGTTTAGTTTTTCTACGACAGACTGCCCTGCCCATTTCAAAGGATGAACAAAGATTTCATTTTTAGAAGGTTCACCTCTATCTGTCCAAATATCCTTTAATAAAGCTTCATTGACAAGTTGTATTTTTTTTGTAGACAATTTTTGCTCAAGATTTTCCCAATTTAGATGAGATGTCGCTAGAGCATTTACGGCTACTTTTCCATTTTCAGGCGTTTGAGAGATTATCCAGTCAATATAGTTTGGAGTGCCCTCTATACCATCTTTCATCAGCTCTATTCCTGTGTTTTCCAGCTCCTGTGCTGCCTGAACGAAATATCTTCCATCTGTCCATAGAGCGGCTTTTTCATTAGTTACCACCAAAAAACCAGCAGAACCTGTAAAGCCTGAAAGCCAAGTGCGTTCCTGCCATTCTTCGGGTAGATATTCACTCATATGCGGGTCTGCAGAATAGACAATGAATGCATTGATACCTTTTTCCTGCATCTTCTGACGAAGTTTTGAAATTTTCTCTATTGTAGTCATTTTATTTTTTTATTAAGGAAGCCAATTTACAAAATATTTATATTAAAAAATAAAAAAATTACTCAGAAAGTTTTTCCAAGTAATTTTTCATTATTCTTATCCTTTATATTTCTCTTGATAATCTTCTTGAGATGCTTTGATAACTTCTTTTGCGTGTTTTGCATCATAGACTTCATCTATTCTGCATGCCACAGGCTCACCAGGAAGATTTTTATAAGTCAAGAAATAGTGCATTAGTCTATCTACTTCAGCCTTAGGAAGTTCTGAAATGTCTTTGATATGACCATAAGACTGGTCGCCTACTAATACAGCTACAATTTTATCATCAGCCTCGCCTTTGTCTATCATCTTAAACCCACCGATTGGCACTGCTTCCAGCAAAATACCACCAACAGGAACATTGTGGCTGCTCAATACACAGATATCTAGTGGATCATGGTCTCCTTCCGTGATGTCAGAAGCACCTCTTTTCACTGCTAGCTCCTTTACTCTCTCATCGCAGTAAGTTCTTGGAACAAAGCCATATAGAGCAGGAATTATATTAGAAAACTTCTGCGGTCTGTCTACTTTTAGATGTCCGCTTTCTTTATCGATTTCATATTTAATAGTATCTGATGGAACTATTTCCACAAAAACATTAACTACATCTGGTGCTTTTTCCCCAGCTGAAATTCCATGCCAAGGATGTGCTTTAAAAGTTGGAATCATTATACTATATTTATTTTTAAATTATTCTACTTATTTCATTTCTAAGGTTTTGGATAGTATCCGAGATATAATCCTCGCCATCCACATACCCCATCAAAAACAGAGTTTTAAACTCCTGCAAAGAAGCATTCGGGCTGTTTTCCAAAGTCTTGTGGAGAAGCTGGAGAACATTATTTTTAGAATTTAAAATATTATTCCAAGAATCTTGGCTGATATAAAGCTGTTGTGAAGCGTTATACTCAAATTCTTCCATAATATTTTTTTCCACCAAAAACACAAATTCCACAGCAGCCAATTCCTTGTCAAACTTCTGAACCAAGTTAGAAGGCTTCATCCTCTCCAAAAACAAAGTCATTCTTTCATATGCCTGCAATCTTATCTGTGCATTGGATTTCCCTGAAATAATGCTTAATTCTCTGTTTTTCAACTTAATGAACTGAAACACAAACTGTCTCAGCAATATCACAAAAGGAACTGCCACAATTAAAGCAAAACCGTAAGGCAGTAGGTCATCAAAATTGCTCATTTTTTAAAAATCAAAAGTGTGCAAATTTAAGAAATTTTATGAAACCAATACCTCTCCTGTCATTTTTTCAGGAATTTTTATTCCCATAATGTGGAGAATGGTAGGCGCTACATCACCCAATTTTCCTCTTTTGAGCTGCCATTTTTTGTCTTTGTCCATGACAATCAGAGGAACTAAACTGGTGGTATGGTTGGTATTAGGCGAACCATCCTCGTTTATCATGTAGTCTGAATTACCATGATCAGCGAGGATAAGCACCGTGTAGCCGTTTTCATAGGCTGTATTGGCTACATCTTTTATGCATTCATCCACCACTTCGCAGGCTTTTACCACAGCATCAAAAACGCCTGTATGCCCCACCATATCAGGGTTAGCAAAATTTAGACAAACAAAATCCGCGGTCTGTTTCTGCAATTCTGGAATGATGGCATTACGAATATCAAAAGCCGCCATTTCAGGCTTTAAATCATAAGTTTTCACATCCCTAGGGCTTGGGCAGAGTATTCTTTTCTCGTTTTCAAACTCGGTTTCGCGACCTCCTGAAAAGAAGAATGTCACATGAGGATATTTTTCAGTTTCAGCGATTCTGATTTGGGATTTCCCCTCTCTCTCCAAAACCTCCCCCAGAGTTTCGTGGATGATTTCTTCATCATAGACGATTTTGATATTTTCAAAATCTCTGTCGTAGTTGGTCATTGTCACAAAATAGAGATTCAGTTTTTTCATTCCAAATTCTGGAAAATCCTTCTGCGAAAGAACTTCTGTAAGTTCACGACCTCTGTCCGTACGGAAATTGTAGAAAATAACCACATCACCTTCCTGAATATTTCCCACAGGATTTTGGTTTTCATCTGTTAAAATAATCGGCTCGATAAATTCATCCAAAACATTATTTTGGTAAGAATTTTCCACCGCTTCCAGCGCATTTTGTGTTTTTACCCCCACTCCATTGACCAAGGCATCGTAGGCTTTTTTTACTCGTTCCCAGCGTTTGTCTCTATCCATCGCAAAAAAACGCCCTGTGACTGTGGCTAGTTTTCCAGTGGTTTTAGCTAAATATTCCTGAATTTCTTTTACAAAAACCTTTCCTCTGTGCGGGTCACAGTCGCGCCCATCAGTAAAGGCATGAACGAAAACATTTTTCAATCCTAAATCTTTGGCTTCATCCAGAAGAGCCTCTAAATGAGTGATATGCGAATGAACACCTCCATCAGACAACAGCCCAAGGAGATGGACATTTTTATTGTTTTTCTGTGCGTGTAAAAATGCCTCTTGGATAGGTTTTTCTTTACCCAAAGTTCCATTTTTTACAGCTAAATTCAGCCTCGTAAGGTTCTGATAGACAACCCTTCCCGCGCCCAAATTCATATGTCCTACTTCGGAATTACCGATTTGTCCTTCGGGAAGCCCCACTTCCAAGCCTGATGCATGCAACTGAGTGTGAGGATATTTCTGATAGCAGCTGTCCACAAATGGCGTGTGAGCCTTGGTAATTGCACATACTTCGGGATTTTCAGCCAATCCCCAGCCGTCTAATATTGCGAGTAAAACTTTTTTTGACATTTCTTATAATTTTACTGCTAATTTACGAAAAATTATTGATTTTAGTTTTGTTTTTCATTGGGTAATTCTATGCTTGAAGCTGGTTTTTCATCAGGAAGGTTAATAAATTGATAATAAAGCACTTTGGACAAAAATCTTTCATCTTTTTGGCTTTTAACATAATCAAAACGATAAGTGAAATAAATTTCATCAGGATAATATTCCAAAAGCAGAGAATCATTAAAATCAAATTCATAAACAGCATCAAAATCACTTACTTTCTGAACTTTTATATTGTAAAATGTCCCTATATAACCCCAGTTTACGAAGCTGCAAAGCAAAAGTGTTCCGTAGAAATACCAAATCATTTGATTAAAAAGATAATAATTGGTTTTTCTGTGTTCTATCTTTAAGTAAGTGAATATCAGACCGATAACAGACAAAATGAGAAATGCATAAACTCCCAGCCTTTTGTAGGTAAGCCCCCAGTGGTAGATGTATTCTGTGTTTTTGATAAGGGCAGAAAGGACAAGTAGCGAGTTAAGAACTATCCACATTTTAGCTAACTTTTTAAGTAACAATGATTTATCATCAAAATTAAAATAAGACCTAAAGTAAAGCATCAATAGTAAAACTGCCATTACAATCGACAAAATAACCACATTTACACGGCTGTGCGTGTCCGCGGAAAGGTTCGCCAGCCTGTCCGTATCAACTTGGAAAAACTGTTCATAATTAAAAACCAGAAT
Organism: uncultured Flavobacteriaceae bacterium; assembly: GCA_963530895.1. Lineage (GTDB taxonomy): Bacteria > Bacteroidota > Bacteroidia > Flavobacteriales > Weeksellaceae > JABCPE02. The sequence continues at coordinate 6,929 of CAUSFO010000014.1, forward strand.
AAAAACCAGCAAAAGAAGATTGAGCAGAACAAAAGTCAGCACGCCTATTTTTCTTTCAGAATCAAGGTCTAAAAACTCTAAAAATGGTTTAAATTTCTGATTTTTAACTCTTTCTGAAAAATCATTTTGTAGAAATTGGTTTCGGCGCAAGAAATATTTTGCCCCTGAAAAATTCCAATATCCAAACGAAAAATATAATGCAAAAGCCGCCACCACGAAAAACCAGCCATCAATGTCCAATTCATAAAGATAAATCTCTGAAAATATGGAACTTCCCATGCTGTAAATCCAAAAAAAGAACAAGAAAAACAGGATTGGGATTACTAAAATGATGATTGATTTAAAATTAAATTTAGAGTTTCCATCTCTGATAATCCATGTATTAAAATCAAAGAAACGATACGGAAAAGCGATATTATTCATCGTCGCTATCGGGACAGCCAGAATGCTTTTGAACCTTCTATATTTTGACTTAAATCTCAGAAGCAGCAAGGAAAAAGAAACCGCCAAAAACGAAACGAAATCGCCATACCACATAAACGCAAAAGCCGATAAAATAGTCAATGCAAAAATGATAAAAAACTCCCTATTTTTCCTTTTTTTATGTGTTTTTACTAGAGTGATAACACTGAGAAAAATAGCCAAAAGTCCGACATTTAAGCCGAAAGATTCCCTGTAAAACAGCGCTGTAGCCACTGCTGTAGTCAGCATAATTAGATGATGTGTTTTCATAATATTTAAAAATTAAAATTAACAATTCAAAGAACTTTGTGTTTCAAAGTTTAAAAACAAAAAAATATAATTATTTTTTCAATAATTTTTCCAAAGTATTGATATGCTGGTTAAAAGCCTCTCTCCCCGATTGTGTAACACGATAGGAAGTTTTCGGTTTTTTGCCAACAAATTCTTTTTTCACCTCTATATATCCTGATTTTTCAAGGGCTGTGCTGTGGCTTGCCAAGTTGCCATCAGTGATGTTAAGGAGGTTTTTCATTTCACTGAAATCAACCCAGTCATTCACGATAAGGACAGACATAATGCCCAGCCTTACGCGACTTTCAAATTCCTTATTGAGCTGATTGATATTAAACATTTTCACTAAAATTATTGATATTTTTTATACAAAATAAGCCCATAAATAATGTGCAACAGCCCAAATCCTAACGCCCAGAATACCAATCCATACCCCAGCAAAAATGATGAAAGCAAGCCTAAAACTACCTCACAAATTCCTAAATATCTGATGTCAGAATAAGTGTATTTAGAAGCGTTGATAAGGGACAATCCATAAAAAATCAATGTAGAAGGTGCCAAAAACGCATAAAAATGATGAAAAATAAGCCCCAGACAAAAAATTCCTCCAGTAACCAATGGAATAGAAAAATTGATTATCAGAAGTTTAGTAGATGTAGTCCAGATAGGAAGTCCTTTTCTTTTACTCTTTCTTACTGTAAAGAAAACTGCTGCAACCAAAGAGAAAACAAGCACTACAAGGGCAACTAAAATCAGTTCGGATATAAAATTAAAATCATAAAATTTAGGATATCTGTCAAAATAACTAATCCCTTCCCTTTCAAAAGCGAAAAACACATACATCGCTCCCAAAATAGCAAAAATCCCTACAAAAACTCCTGAAAGCCCACTCAGAGAGATAAAACGGGAACTTTTCTCCATAATAGAGCGAATGTGAGATAAATCTTCTTGATAATTTTTAGTATCCATAAAAAGAACTTTGAATTGCAAAGTTAATGTTTATTTTTAAAAATCAAAATTATTTAATTCTTTTTTAGCGTTAAAAATTACTTATTTTTTAGTTTTATCAAAAATGATTACGGGAGCAGGAACTTTATCATAAGGATTATTGTATTCCCAGAAGAAGGAATGGTATTCTTTGACAATTTCGCCTTTTTGAGCATCTATTTCTATATTAATCATAGTGATACAGTCTTCTTTGGTTCTCTGATTAGCATCCCAGCTGATATACCACATAGGAACTCCTTTTTCATCAATTTTTCTATATATCCTTGTATACATGCCTAATAATTCTGCTTTACGGCTTTTCATATACGACAAAACCTTCTCTAATGGATATTTTTCAAAAGGTTTGTCATAATCTATGCTCTTTGTTAGGATACCCTTTTCATCATAGAAATTCCATGTTCCTATACGAAAACCTCCTCCATCAAAAACTTTACCTTCTTCTTTTAGAATTCCAGTAGAATAGAAATGATAAAGAAATTTTACATTGAATTCATTTTTTAAAGACACATAACGCCCATAACCTCTTTTGGTTGTAATTTCCGTCACCTGATTTCCCAAGCTGTCAGTATAAATATATTCTCCGTTTTTCTTATTTTCATTAAATCGTTTGATATCAAACTTTTTTTCGGCTTTTATCTGTTCTTTTTCAGTTTGGGATTCTTTGTTCTGTCCATTACATGAAGATAGTAAACAAAGCAGATGGAATAAAATAATCTTTTTCATAAGGTTTTTATTTTTAAAAAAATAAGCCCTACAAAAATAGAGCTTATTTTATATAAATTATTTTTTCAAAGAATCTTCTAACTTCTTGAAATGGTTATACTTATCCATATTGTCTAGATTCATGTAGATTCCTTTTAGAGTACTTACTACTTCTACATTTTTAGGCTCAATGGAATGCCATTTTTCAAGGTAAGGAAGAGCTTTTTTGAAGGTTTCTCTTCTCTTTTCCATCAATTTATTCATTTCATTGATTTTCTTTGCTTTTTGGAAAGCTCGGATTTGCTCCAATGTCTTTTCATCATCCTTTAAATGAACGGCATAAGCCAAACCTTGCAGTGCCAAAACATAGTTTCCATCAATCTCTAATGCTTTTTTGAATGATTTTTCAGCATCTGCCAAAGTAGCATTATCCTGACTTTGTAAGAAACCTAAATTATACCAAGATTCCTTGTCATTAGGGTTTTTAGCAACTTGATTTTTAAGGTTTTGGATAAATTCTGCAGTTTTTCCAGATCTGTAATAAGCAACTCCCTGTAATTCTGACAATCTCTGATTGTTAGGGAATTTTTTAAGTCCTTTTTCTATCAAAACCAAAGCTTCATCATATCTCGCAGCATCCACCAAAAGTCTTATGTTTGATTCATATAGCTCTAGTTCTACGCTTGGAGTCGATTGAGTTTTTAGGTCTTTGTATTCATTTGAACCAGATTTTTTAATCAATTCAAAAGAGTTTTTATCAAAAGACTGAACCTGCCCAGTTTTCACATCTGTCGCCAAATACTGAGTAGTAACTCCTGTATATCCACTGTTAATCAAGCTGTTATAGATATCTATCGCTTCATTATTTTTTCCAGCCGCGCCATAGTTTATTCCTGCGTAGTAAAGATAAGTTTTATCTTCGTTTCCTACAGCTTTCAGTAAGTTGTATACTTCTTCGTATTTTTCAGCTGCCTTATTGTAGTTTTTAGCTTGATAAGCTTTGTAAGCTTCATCACTTGCAGATTTCAAAAGCGGATTTACAAAACTATTTACTTTTTCAGTAGTTTTTGGAGTGTAATTTTCAACTTTTAATCCTTGTATTCCACTTTTTTCAGCAGCTTCTTTTCCTGCAAAGAATACTTTCTTTTTATCGCTGTTTTTCCCTGTGTAAATCGTTTTTAAATCTGCGATTTTCCCTAAAAGAGCGGCTCCTTCTCTCGTTTTTCCTTCTTTTATCAATAAAACTCCTTTCGCGTAATAGTATTCCTCCAAAACTGATGGCTCAAGTAGATACAGCTGGTCGTTCAATAAACCTTCTGCTTTTGATATTTCTGCTTTAGCTGCTGCTATATCGTTTTTTTCTATCGCTTTAGAAGCGTTTTGGATTTCTTTTTTCTGTGCAAAAGTGAACGATGCACCCACTAATGCTAAACTTAAAACTATTTTTTTCATGTTAATGATAATTTTTTATTTAATTTTATTCTGAAACATTTTCTGTGTTTTCCGTGTTTTCACCTTCTTCGGTTTGCTCTTCGGCATCTTCCACATCTTTATCCATTTCTACTTTTGCCACCGCCGCGATTTCATCACTTCCTTTGAGATTGATAAGTTTCACCCCTTGGGTATTTCTTCCCATCACGCGGAGTTCTTCCACAGCCATACGGATAGCCACACCTGATTTATTGATAATCATCAGACCATCTTCATCTGTTACATTTTGTATCGCGATGAGTTTACCTGTTTTTTCGGTGATATTCAGGGTGATAACTCCTTTTCCACCTCTGTTGGTAACTCTGTAATCCTCCACAGCCGTTCTCTTACCATAGCCTTTTTCAGAAACAACCAAAACAGACTCTTTCTCCAAATCATTAGCGATAATCATACCGATTACTTCATCATTATCCTCTAATGTGATACCTCTCACCCCGATAGAAGTTCTTCCCACAGCTCTTACTTTTTCCTCTGGGAAACGGATACATTTACCGTTTTTAGTAGCTATCATGATTTCGGATTCACCTGTGGTCAGTCTTGCTTCTAAAAGCTGGTCATCTTCACGAATTTCTATGGCATTTACCCCATTTACTCTCGGTCTAGAATACGCCTCCAATGAAGTTTTCTTGATAACACCATTTTTGGTAACCATCACCACATACATGCTATTTACATAGTCTACATCTTTCAGGTCATTGGTTCTGATATACGCCTTGATTTTATCATCTGGCTCAATGTTGATAAGGTTCTGCACTGCCCTTCCTTTGGCTGTTTTAGAGCCTTCTGGAATTTCAAATACGCGCAGCCAGTAGCATTTTCCTTTCTCTGTGAAGAACATCATATACTGGTGGTTGGTAGCAGATACGATGTATTCCAAAAAGTCTTCATCACGGGTCGTTGCGGCTTTATTACCTACACCTCCCCTAGACTGAACTTTGTATTCAGAAAGCAGAGTTCTCTTAATATATCCTGCATGAGAAATCGTAAGCACCACCTGCTCGTTTGGAATAATGTCTTCTATGGACATTTCACCGCCTGAATAATCTATTTCTGATTTTCTTTCGTCTCCGTATTTTTCTTTAATTTCAAGAAGTTCATTCTTGATAATCTCAAATCTTCTGCCCTCATTAGATAGGATATCTTCTAAATCAGCGATAATCTTCATGATTTCCTCGTATTCATCACGAATTTTATCCAATTCCATTCCTGTAAGACGAGCAAGTCTTAAATCAAGAATAGCCTGAGCTTGAATTTCAGAAAGTTCAAATTCTGCTATCAAACCTTCTTTCGCAGCCTGTGGATTAGCACTGTGTCTAATAATCGCTATTGCCTTATCCAGCGTATCCTGAGTAGCAATCACCTTCATATACCCCTCCAAAATATGAGCCCTTTCTTTTGCTTTTTTCAGCTCGTATTCTGTTCTTCTGGTTACTACATCATGTCTATGCTCTACGAAATTGTAGATAATATCCTTTAAATTAAGCTGTTGCGGTCTTCCACCAACCAGCGCAATATTATTGATACTAAATGAAGTCTGCAGAGCTGTATACTTATATAGTAGGTTAAGCACTACATTTGGAATCGCATCGTTTTTCAATTCATAAACTACACGAAGTCCCTCTCTGTCAGATTCATCACGGATTTCATAAATTCCTGGTATTTTATCCTCTTTTACTAGTTCTGCCGTTCGCTCTATCATATCCGCCTTATTCACTTGATAAGGCACCTCTGTTACTACGATAGCGTTTCGGTTTCCTATTTCCTCAAATTTCACTTTTCCTCTCAGCACCACTCGCCCTCGCCCTGTATGAAAAGCATCTCTCACACCATCATAGCCATAGATAATCCCTCCTGTAGGGAAATCTGGAGCGATGATGTGTTTCATCAGTTCATCTATGGTAATATCTCTGTTATCAATATACGCACAGATAGCATCTATACTCTCGCTAAGGTTATGCGGAGCCATATTGGTAGCCATCCCTACCGCGATACCCGAACTTCCGTTTACTAAAAGTGTAGGAATTCTCGTAGGAAGAACTGTAGGCTCTTTGGTTGTATCATCAAAGTTATTCTGAAAATCAACCGTTTCTTTATCTAAATCAGAAAGAATTTCATCTGAGATTTTTTTCAGCCTTGCTTCCGTATAACGCATCGCTGCTGGAGGGTCGCCATCCATAGAACCGAAGTTCCCCTGTCCATCGACCATAGGGTATCTCAAGCTCCACAGCTGCGCCATACGCACCATAGCATCATATACAGAGCTGTCTCCGTGAGGGTGGTATTTACCCAAAACATCCCCTACGATTCTGGCTGATTTCAAATGTTTTTTATTGGAAAAAACTCCCAAATCATACATACCATACAGAACCCTTCTGTGAACGGGTTTCAGACCATCTCTTACATCAGGCAATGCACGGGAAACAATCACCGACATCGAATAGTCTATGTAAGAGGACTTCATTTCATCAACAATGTTGATAGGAATTAACTTTTCTCCTGCGTTCATTTATTTTTATTAAAGTTATATGAATCAGTGCTTTATGCACCACTATTTACATCTATTTTTTCTTTTCTACGATGAGAAATAAATAACATGGCAATTTATGAAAATTTGATTACTTTTACAAAAAAAATTAAGTTAAAAATTTCACAAAAATGGCAATACTCAGCATCACTTTTCACACAGAAGAACACAAGATAAATGATTGGAATTCCTTTTTAGAAGAGGAACTTTTAACGATTATCAAAAACTTTAGCAGGAAATACATCATTTCCGAAGTTGAATCAGAAATGCTCTCCGAAGGCAAAAACACCAATGTTTTATTATTCTTTGATAATCAATTAGATAGAATTTATTTTTTAGAAAACGAACTTCCGCATATTTCAAATAAAATTTTTGATAAATTCAGCGAAAGTGTATTGATTTTCAATACTTTTCTAAACAAAATAGAATCAAACATCTAAGCCCAAATTCCATTCTTTATAAAACTGCTCCAAAAATACCAGCATAAAACTATGCCTTTCCTCTGCTAATTCCCTGCCTTTATCAGTATTCATAAGGTTTTTCAGCAGGAGCAGTTTTTCATAAAAATGATTGATCGTTGTGCCGTTAGATTTTTTATATTCTTCTTTGGTCTGATGGATATTCGGCTGAATATCAGGATTGTAAATCGGATTATTTTTATATCCTCCAAAATTAAAAGTCCGCGCTATCCCGATAGCCCCCATAGCGTCCAGTCTATCCGCATCCTGCACGATTTCAAGCTCTTTGGTTTTTTCTATCGTTTCGCCTTTATTTTTAAAGGAAATATGTTTGATGATAAATAAAATCTGCTCTATCACCTGAGCCTCCATTCCTATTTCATTGAGGAATTTCTCCGAAATCTCAAGCGCCAAGGTTTCATCTCCGTTATGAAATTTTGGGTCGGCAATATCGTGTAATAAAGCCGAAATTTCCACAATTTCTTGATTGCAGTTTTCTGTTTTGGTAATGAGCTTTGCAAGTCGCCAAACCCGCTCGGTATGGAACCAATCATGCCCTGCCTCTGCCCCTTCCAAGGTTTTCTTTACAAAATCTATGGTCAGAGATATATTTTGGTTCATTTTAGTTTTCTTTAAATGGAATTTCAGGATTTAATATTTCTAAAATAATATTTTTAATGGAATTCATACATATGCTAACATTCTCATTATCAATATTTTCATTATCATAAATCTTCAAAGTTTGAACACCCTTCCCTATTTCCGCAAAACTCCAAATGCCGCACTGCAGCTGATTGACAGAAAACTTTTCGTTATGTAAGACCATATACGCATAAATACTCAGCTGTAGAGCCTGTTTGCTGTCCGCACTGCTCATGAAATCTTCCAATTTTTCCTCCTTTGGTTTCACGGAAAGATTTTTAGCTTTTGCGGTTTTAAAATCTATCACTCGCACCACTCCATTTAGGCGGTCTATACGGTCTATATAACCGATAAAATTAATTTTTTCGCCATTTTCATCCATCGAAAATTCAGCATTAATACGATTTTCTAAACTTATGATTTCTAAAGAGTTACCAGCTTTAATTAAACCTAAATCATAATCCAAAATATGCTCTACCACCTTGGCCGCCATAGATTTATGAATGTAATTCATTCCTCGTTCATAGAGCTCTGGCTGGTGTTTAAGTTCTGAAATTGCAGAATCAATAGCTTCATTTATTTTTGACTTTAAATCTTCTATATCGTTTTCTTTCAGTATTTTACCTTTTATTTCTCCATACAACTCCTCCAAAGCATAATGCACCAAATTCCCATAGTTTCGCTGCGAAAGTTCCTCTTCTATCTCCTCTGTTTCCCTTGCTTTTAAGATGTTATTTAAGTAAAAATCTATCGGATTATAGAGATAAGAAATCAAATGTGATACTGAAATCCTGTCCTTCCATTCATTTAGTTTCTCTAAAACTTTTTCTGTTTTTTCTATGATTATTAGCTCCTGCAAAATCGGTTCAGAGGTGTTTTCTATCACGATATGCTCCATTTTATGAGGACTTTCCATTTCCATTTGGGTGATAAATCTACTTTTCTCACCCGTATTCACTCCAGAACCTAAAGCATTGTATAACAGATAGATATTTTTAGCATTTTGCAGCAAACGGTAGAAATGGTAGGCATAAATACTATCATTTTCCAAGAAGGTATTCAGCCCAAAATTCCTTCTCACATCGAACGGAAGATAGGTATTTTGCGTATTCCCCAGCGGCAGTTTTCCTTCATTCACAGAAAGCAGAATAATATTTTCAAAATCCAAAAGACGAGTTTCTAAAAGCCCCATAAACTGCAGTCCCTCAAGCGGTTCGCCCTGAAAATCCAAGTTTTCTGAATTGACAAGCTGATTCATCAAAACCTCCAACGCATCTATCGAAATCTCAAAATCATAGTCTTTCATATGATTTTTTAGAATCTTAAATGTCGTTTCGAAAAGAGAAACATTTTCATATAAAATATCATCTATTTCTCTGAATTTCAACTGATAACAAAAATCAGACAAATCTTCCAGCAGTTCCGAAGCTGTTCTCTTCTCAAAAAGCTGAAAATAAGAAAGCTCGCCCAAATGCTCCTGCATCATTTTTTTTGAAATATAAACAATGTTTTCGTCTTCGATTTTTTCCGTGAATCGGCCTATGATTTTACCGTCCTCTTCATTCTTTGGAAATTCTTCCAAAACCGAAAAAACATCCATATAATAGTAGGATTTATCATTTTTTTCAAGCTGTTTTTGTAGGTAAAAAAGCTTCTTAACCGCCCCGCTAAAACCAAGATTTTTGATAGGAAAGCCCATCGTGATATTCAGATTATCCACAAAACTCACCGCATCCAGACTCGGCAGAAGCAGGTTTTCATCCAGCAGAACAACCGCCGTTTTAGAATAATTTTCTTTTGGAATTTCTTGTAAAATTTCAGGCAGAATTTTGGTTTGGGCTACATTCCCTGCAACCTCATAAACCTTGATGTTTTTCTCTTCACAAAAACTATTTTCTATCCACTGGTATTTTCTGTTTTCATTAAATTCCTTCCAGTGCATATGCTTTCTCAGAAACTTTCCAGCCTCTTGTTTTAGGTCTTTTATGTAATATTCATCCGCTTGGAAAAAGCATTCTGCTTTTCCTTTTTGGAGCAGTTCCCGAATTAGTTTTTCCTCCAAAGGCGTAAGCGCATTGAAACCACAAAAAACAAATTTTGTTTCCGTTTCCTCTGCGAAATCACCTATTTTTTCTCTCACCATTTCATGAATCATCCCATCAGTCGCCCAGCCTTTAGCTTGGAGGTTTTCCTTTAATTTAGGTAAAAAAACATTCATCTTTTTCCAAAAATTAAGGTTTCGTTTCCTTGCATTATCTCCATCGCCCAGCGTTTCACCCCAGTTTTTAATTCGCTCATCATCAAGCATATATTCCAAAACAGCTTTGTCCTCTTCGCTGAATTTGAGCATATCATCCCAGTCTTTCAGCAAAGTAGGAAACCATTTTAGGAAGTTTTCCAAAGTCTCTTCGGGATAAATTTTCTTATAAACATCACATCCAAAAAGCCACAGAGATATTCCCTGAATGTGCTGTTTTCCAGATATTTTCTTAATCAATTCATCCACAGTAAAAAACTCAGGCAAAAAACCTTCGTATTTCTGCTCTTTTAGGATTTGTTTCAAAAAAACTACGGGTCTTTTCCCTGGTAAAACGACTGCAGTCTGGGATAAATCCGAAGTTTCTGATAATAATTCTGAAATAATTTTTGAGAGAAATTTCATCTATTTTTTTATTTCCTACAAAGATAAAACTAAAAAAATGACACTCAAATTTAATTGAATGCCATTTTACCATATTTTTCATAATTTTGTATATTCATATCATTTTCAATGAAATTAAAAAAAGAATTAAAACCAGTATTGCGTGATACTCTGATTTATATTATCGCATTGGTAGGTATTTTTTTTATTATACTTTTTTTTCTATTACTAAGTAGTAATGATGAGAGATTAGATTTATTACCACTTATTGTTCTATTCATTTTCCTCCCTTTATATGCTCTTGTATTTAGCTTCTTCTTTTTAGTCTACATCTACATCAAATGTTTTTGGACAAAGAATAAATGGTATTTACTTTTAATTATGCTAATTCTTACATTTATGTTTTTCTGTATTTGGCGACTTAAAAACTTATAATTAAATCACTAAGAATTAAAATTTCCTTTTGACAAATACACCACTTTTTTGGTATCAAAAAATTCTTCTTCAAAATAATTTTTCAGCTGAAAAATCTCACAGCGAAGCCCTGCCAGCTCCTCCGCCAAATCTCCTCCTTTGAGGTAAAGCACGCCGTTGTGCTTTTCATTAAACTGCTCTTTTTCAAATTTTCCTTTCAGCCATCGCAAAAACTCAGGCATCTGGGTAACAGCCCTGCTTACCACAAAATGAAACTTCTCTTTCAGTTTTTCAGCTCTTCCATGCACTGCGGTCACATTTTTCAGCCCAAGTCCCTCTGAAACAGCTTCTACCACTTTTATTTTCTTGCCGATGGAATCTAACAGCGTAAAACTCACCTCTGGGAAAAGGATAGCCAGCGGAATCCCAGGAAACCCGCCTCCTGTGCCGACATCCAGCACCTTTGTACCATCAGCAAAAGGCATTACTTTGGCAATTCCGAGCGAATGCAGAATGTGCTTTTCATAAAGCCCATCCATATCTTTTCGGGAAATGACATTTATTTTCTCGTTCCATTCGGTGTATAGCTGTTCCAGTTTTTCAAACTGCTGTTTTTGTTCATCTGTGATTTCTGGAAAATATTTTAAAATAAGTGATACAGACATTTTTTAGAATTGATTTTTACAAAAATACATAAAAAACTTCGATAAAGCGATGCCTTGCCGAAGTTAATTTTATTTAGATAAAATTTATTTTAATCCATCTTCAATAGTAGTAACAAAATTAATTTGCTTTCCTTTGTTACTCTCAAAGATAAAATCATTTAGACTTTTACTTTCATATTTCCCAAAATCACCAATAATAGCTAAAGGCATAGAATATTGAGAAAACTTTTGAAGGATATTTCCAGCGATTTTATTCTTTAACTCGAAAAAATCTGAAATCATATTTTCTTCATGAATGATGAGCTTGTCAAACCCTTGATAAGACATGTTACCTATCAAATCCACAGCATCCTCAACAGTCTGTAAGACAATATCATCCGATATGATTTCGGCAATTTTTCTGTCATCAATCGTATGGATTTTAATTTCCATTTTTATTTATTCAATAATTCTTTTATTCTTCTCATAGCCTCTACCAGCTGCTCTTCTGAAGCCGCGTAAGAAAAACGGATACAGTTTTTGTCTCCGAAAGACACACCGCCCACTGTTGCCACATGTGCTTTTTCTAAAAGATACATCGCAAAATCATCAGAATCATTGATTTTCACACCATCCAAAGTCTGACCTATGTAGTGAGAAATATCTGGGAACATATAAAAAGCTCCTTTTGGTTTGTTGATTTTGAAACCTTTTATTTCTTTTAAAAGATTGAAAACCAGTTCTCTTCTCTTTTCAAAGCTATCAATCATGTATTTGTATTCAGAAGGATTGGTTTCTAATGCTGTGATAGAAGCTCTCTGCGCGATAGTATTCGCTCCAGAAGTCATCTGTCCCTGCACCTTGTCACAAGCGGCAGCAAGCCAAGTAGGACACGCAGAATAACCTATTCTCCATCCTGTCATCGCGAAAGCCTTTGACATTCCGTTGATTACAGCAGTCTGCTCATACACTTGCGGGAACTCTGCTATAGATGTGTGTTTTCCACCATAATTGATAAATTCGTAGATTTCATCAGAAATAATGGTAATTTGTGGATATTTTGCGATAACATTTGCGATAGCTTCCAATTCTTCTCTTTCGTAGAAACTTCCAGAAGGGTTACATGGAGAACTGAATAACAACGCCTTAGTTTTAGGAGTAATCGCTGCTTCCAGCTGAACCGCTGTCATCTTGAAATCTGTATCTATCGTTGTATTGACAAAAACAGAAACACCGCCCATCATTTTTACCATTTCATCATAACTTACCCAATATGGCGTTGGTAAGATAACTTCATCACCATCATTTACAACAGAAGCTAATACATTGAAAATAGACTGTTTCGCTCCGTTAGAAACGCAGATTTGGTTTGGTTTGTAGTCAAGATTATTATCTCTTTTTAGTTTTTTACAAACTGCCTCACGAAGTTCTAAAAACCCTGTAACAGGCGAATAGTGGCTGTAATTTTGGTGAATAGCATCTATCGCCGCTTGTTTGATATTATCTGGAACATCAAAATCAGGCTCTCCCAGTGTAAGGCTTATCACATCTATTCCCTGACTTTTCATTTCTCTAGCCTTATTAGTCATCACAAAAGTCTTGGAATAGCTCAGTCTATTGAGTCTATCAGAAAGTTTTTCCATTTTTATTTTTTTACAAATTTCTACAAAGTTAATCAAATTAAATTATTTCCACTTTTATTTTGTATCGTTTTTATTTTCAAAGAATATTTTTAGGTTTTCTAAATTTTTCTTCTCACTTCCCACAAAAATTTCTTTTTCGGTAAGAAAAACAGGTCGTTTCAGAAAACTATAATGGTCTAAAATCAAGTCCCTGAAATCCTCTTCTTTCAGCGTTTTCACATCTATTTCTCTTGCCTTTATTTGAGTAGATTTTTTACTAAAAAGTGCCTCATAACTTCCTGTGATTTTGTACATTCCCTGAAGTTCTTCGCTGGTTACATTCTCGGATTTCAGTTCTCTGATTTCCCAGTCTGTAAGGTCAAATTCAGACATTATTCTCTTGCAGGTGCTGCATGTTTTTAGATAAAATACTTTTTTCATTATTAAATAATTCTTTTACAGATTTATATTTACAAGAGCTTAATTCTATCATCTAGGATTTCTATAATTTTATCCTTATAAAGCCCTCCGATAGCCTTTTTAAAGTTTTTCTTGCTCATTTGCAGTTTTTCCTTTATTTCCTCTGGCGAAGACTCATCAGAAAGATACAAAAGACCATAGCCCTGCTCCAGTTTTTCTAATATTTTCTGCTTAAATTCATCCATATTCTGGTATCCTTCTGGCTGTAGAGAAACATCTATTTTCCCATCTTGACGAAGGTTTTTGATGTATCCTACTTCCTCTGAAAATGGATAAAGTTTTTTGTAAATATCCGAAAAATAAACCAATCCTATATATTTTTGATTGATGATGACATTCCAGCCGAGTTCAGATTCATTAGCTATGATTAAAGAAACTTTATCACCTTTTTTAAACGGAAGTTCCTGATACTGTGGATTTCTTTTAAATTTAGTCGTCCCTGTCAAAAGTCCTGTTTCTTCATCGATATAGACATAGACTAAATATTTTTTTCCTTCTATTATCTTGGTTTTCTGCTGTTTATAAGGGATAAATAAATCCTTAATAATCCCCCAATCCATAAAAGCCCCACTCGGAAGGGTGTGGGTGCAGGTCATAACTGCAAACTCCCCAACTTGGCAAAACGGCGTTTCTATGGTCGCTTGTAGTTGGTTATTATCCTGATAAACAAACACTTCCACTTCATCTCCTATATTCCAGTTTTCATCAGAAAAAATCTTCGGAAGAAAACATTTTTCCTTATTTTTATCTTCTAAATAAACACCCTGATGATTTCGTTCTGAGACTGTTAGTGTCTGTATTTTTCCTAATTCCATTAGTTTTTATTGTTTTATTTACTCCTCTTTTGGGGAGTTTTTTTTAATGATTTGATACTTTTAATTCCACCAAAACAGGAAAATGATCACTATACCCTCCTAAATACCGCGTTCCTGCATAGGTGCGGAAAGGCTTCCCTTGATATTTTCCATCTCTGGTTCTAAGGTCATTATGTGCAAAGACTTCTGCTTTCTCAAATTTCAAAAGAGAATTTTGTCCATAGAAATACTCAGAAAGTATGATTTGGTCAAATAAAAGTCCTTGTTTTGAGTAAAAAGTGGAAAACTTACGCTCATGATACAACTTCGAAAAAGGATTTTCCAAAATCTTTTCCGAGCCGTCATTATAGAGCAAAAAGTTCATATTTTCTGCATAGGGATTTTCATTGAAATCTCCCAAAAGTATCACGGCTTCCCTGTTATCTTTAAGAAGAGCCAATGTTTTTTCTTTGACTTCGTTTAGGATATAGTCCCTTTTGGGCTGGTTGATACCATCATCTCTTTTTGATGGTAGATGAAGAACGAAAATATTGAGAATATCCTCTCTGTATCGGACTTTGCAATGAAGAATATCTCGGGTCGTATCCATGCCATCTACGCCATCTTCTTCAAACTCAAAAATAAAACTTATCGTATCTGAATCTATAACATCTATTTTGGTTTTGTCATAAAGAAGCGCTGTATCTACGCCTCTTTCATCCAAAGAATCATAATGCACATAGGCATATCTGCCATCAAAAACAGGCTGCTGAATCAAGTCTTCCAACACCGTATTATCAGCAATTTCCGCCAAACCAATAATGAAAGGAAGCTCGCCTTTTTCATGTTTCATAAGTCCAAAGACATGAGAAAGCCTCTGCAACTTATGTTTATACCGCCATTCATTCCATTTTTTCAGACCAGAGAATTTTTTACTCTCTCCTTTTACAAATTTCTCATCGGGCGGAAAAAGATTTTCCACATTATAAAAGACCGCCAGTTCTTTATGACTCTTCATCGTTATCCTAAAATATACCGCAAGGTATCATTTTTTTAGCAAAAATCCTTTGAAAATTTAAATTATTTAATCCAGCAAGTCTGGGCGCTTCTGCTGGGTGATTTCTAGCGCTTTTTCGTGTCGCCACTGCTCTATCGCTGCAAAATTACCACTCAAAAGAACTTTCGGAACTTCCAGCCCTTTATAAACTTCTGGGCGTGTGTATATCGGCGGCGAAAGAAGATTGTCCTGAAAACTGTCCGTAAGGGCTGACTGCTCATCATTCAGAACACCTGGTAATAGTCTGACCACAGAATCCACAAGAACACATGCCGCCAGCTCCCCTCCTGTAAGAACAAAATCTCCGATAGAAATCTCCATCGTTACATGTAAATCCCTCACTCTCTGGTCAATACCTTTGTAATGCCCACAGATTAAAATCAAATTTTCTTTCAGTGAAAGGCTGTTTGCAATTTTTTGATTGAGCGTCTTGCCATCTGGCGTCAGATAGATGATTTCATCATAGTTTCGCTCTGATTTTAGCTGAGAAATGCATTTATCCAGCGGTTCCACCATCATTACCATTCCTGCACCGCCACCATACTGGGTGTCATCTATTTGTTTATAATTATTCGTGGAATAATCCCTTACATTATGGAAATGTATTTCCGCCAACCCTTTTTCTATCGCTCTTTTTAGCATCGAAACCTTGAAAGGGCTTTCCATCAGTTCTGGAACCACAGTGATGATATCTATCCTCATAAATCAGAATTTTCCGCAAAAATAATAATATTTTATCATTTTTAGGTTAAATGAATATATTCTGTAACCAGCACAATGTAACATTTTTTACCCAATCGGTCAGCTACTTTTTTCGCTTCCATGATTCCCTCTTTGGCTTTATCATAGCTTCTTTGCAGATAATCTGCTCTATCTTCATCTTCTAATTTATCACAATACCAATTTAGATATTGGAACTCTTTCCCCCAGATATCATGAGCATAAACAAGCTCTTCATCGGCTTCCGTGAGAATATCTGCTCCATAGATTGCGATTTTTTCTTCGTTTAATAATTCTATCGCTTGTAAAGCATCTTCTACCGACAAAGCTTTCTCTTCGCTCTGATAATCAACTGATAAAGGCCTGCCCTTTTGATTCAGAAAACCTAAATACCATAATTCTTTTTTCATTCTAAAATCTATATTCCTTCGCGAAATTATAAACAAAAAAGAAATCCCAAAAACTAAAAGTTTATTATCTTTGCCCACGGGCATAATCAGTTTATGCTAAATTCAAACATGATAAAAGCAAAAAACATTCATAAATCTTATGGAGAGCTGGAAGTTCTCAAAGGAGTAAATTTAGAAATTCACAAAGGCGAGATTGTCTCTATCGTGGGAGAATCTGGAGCAGGAAAATCCACGCTTTTGCAGATTTTAGGGACTTTGGACTTGCCTTCGGATATTCAAAAACACGAAACAGAAATCCTTCTTTTC
Organism: uncultured Flavobacteriaceae bacterium; assembly: GCA_963530895.1. Lineage (GTDB taxonomy): Bacteria > Bacteroidota > Bacteroidia > Flavobacteriales > Weeksellaceae > JABCPE02. The sequence continues at coordinate 23,595 of CAUSFO010000014.1, forward strand.
GGAGAATCTTTCCTAAAAATGAATGACAAAGAATTATCAAAATTCCGAAACGAAAATATTGGTTTTGTTTTTCAGCACCATCAGCTTTTGCCAGAGTTTACAGCTTTAGAAAATGTGATGATGCCGATAAGAATCGCTGGGAAAAATGTAAAAGATTATAAAGAAAAAGCGATTCAGCTTTTCGAAGACCTAAATGTAGTAGACCGCATCCATTACAAACCAAAAATGCTCTCTGGCGGTGAAGCGCAAAGGGTGGCCGTTATCCGAGCTTTGATAAATTCGCCTAAAATTATTTTTGCTGATGAGCCTACGGGAAACCTTGACTCCAAAAACGCAGATTCTCTACATCAGTTGTTTTTTGATTTGAGGGAAAAATACAATCAGACTTTTGTCATCATCACTCACAACCCGATATTGGCAGAAAGCACAGACAGGAAACTAACCATGAAAGATGGTTTGATTATAGACTAAATAGAAAAAAGAGTGAAATATTCCACTCTTTTTTGCTTCTTATAGTTTTATTTCTATCACCTGTCCGTCTTTTTTCACTTCTACGAATTTGCTTTCTCGGTGAGAGTCTTCATAATCGTAGAAAAATGTTTCATATATCGGTGTAGAATAGAGCGGAGTCCCGTATACATTATAGGCTGTAGAGGTTCCTGTTTGCTTTTTATAACTCCCCACCGCAGTGAAATCCACTATCGTTTCTATATAATATTTTCCTACTTTCAGATTCTCAAATTTAAATCTTCCATAGTCATCCGTATAGGCTTCCCTTCTGACAGCAAACGCTTCTTTGGACATCAGAACCTGCTTTTTACTGCTTTCTATTTTTCTTCTAAGGTTATAAAACTCAGTAAAATACTCAGTAACAGGGAAAAGCATAATCACTGTATTTGGTCTGGCAACATGTTTTTTTCCCATCTTTGCTTTTACCATGCCCATTGTAAGCGGCACATTTCTTTTTTCTCTTGTAAAAGCTACCCCTTCTATGGTAGATTTGCCGTAGCCCAACTGAGCTTCTGCTTGTTTTTTGTCAAAAAACACCTGAGGAAAATAGCTGTCTTTCTGAGAAAACATCTCTCCTGCACACAAAAAAGAAATTATTACAATTAAACACTTTTTCATATTTTTTTAATTCATTAAATTTGCAATGTTTTTGATTATCCTTCATAAAAAGGACTAACAAAATTAATAAAAATATTATTTACACAACTAAAATTGACTATAAAATTATGAAAAGATTATTGTTCATGGGTTTGGTTTTTTCAGCCAATTTATTATTTGCACAAAAACCTTGCGGCTTCAAAGATGGGCTGCAAGAGGGACTTTGTAAACAGTTTTATGACAATGGAAATACCAAAGAAGCCTGCTACTGGAAAAAAGGAAAACTAGACGGACAGGCGATTTTCTATTATGAAAACGGAACAAAGAGCGCCGAAGGATATTTTAAAAAAGGGTTTAAAGTAAAAACTTGGACTTATTATTCTAAAAATGGGAAAATCAGCGGAAAGGAAAACTATGTCTATCGCGACCATATGAGCGTTTTGGAGGGAGAATATATTACCTACTACCCAAACGGAAATGTAGAAATGAAAATAAACTATAAAGATGGCAAAATGCATGGAGACTATCATTCTTATTATGAAAATGGAACGATACAGAGTAAGGCCAAACTCAATAACAATGCTACCGATTCTTTTGAGATATTTTATCCAAACGGAAATATAAACGCAAAAGGCCCTACGGATGCTAATTTCAAAAAAATAGGTGACTGGATATATTATTCCAAGGATGGAACGCCCGAAAAGATAGTTACCTTCAGAAATGGAAATAAAGTATCCGAAAAAAAATACAAAAAATAAAAGGAGACCTCAAATCTCCTTTTTTTTATGACTAATTTTTCTAAAAGCATACACACCAACCTTGCCAATGACTATTCCCATAAAAGTTCCCATCAGAACATCCAAAGGAAAATGAACCCCAAGATAAATCCTGCTATAGCTCACTACCCCAGCCCAAACAAATAAAAACACTGGCAAAAATCTATATTTTTGTCCCAATAATGGACTCAGAAAACTCGCCAAAAGAAAGGTATTGGATGCATGGCTGGAATAAAATCCATAGCGCCCTCCACATTCTACTATTCTCATATATGGCTGTAATTCAGCATCATGGCAGGGTCTCAGCCTTTCTATACCATATTTAAAAATATTGGCTATCTGATCCGAAACAGCCACCGAAACGGCTAATACTAAAACGATATAAATCAGCTCCTTACGAGAATAATTACGATACAAAAGATACAGCAGCCCTGCATAAAGCGGTATCCAAGACCATTTTCCAGAAACAAACCTCCAAAAGGCATCAAATTCTGCACTCCCCAAGTTGTTCAAATACAGAAAAATCTCCTTATCCTGCGATATTACTTCTATCATCTATTTCGTTTTTTTATCTTCTTCCTGCATCAGATTAGCCGCCTCCTGCTTTACTTTGTCTATTTCATTTTTTATTTCAGAGACTGGGTTGTCTTCTGTTTCCTTCATGATTTCCTGCTTGATATCATCCACTGCTCCACGCATTTTTCTCAGCCCCTGCCCTAGTTCACGAGCTATCTGAGGAATTTTCTTCGGTCCAAAAAATATCATAATGACCAAAAAAATCACGAAAATCTCTCCAAAACTTAAATCTCCCATATCTCAAAACTAAATTTTAATTATTAGAAAACTATTTCTCTTTGTCTGTTTTCGGTTGTTGGTCGCCTTTTTTGCCTCTTGCTTTGATGGTTTCATTTACACTGGTGATGATGACTGCTATATCTTCTGAGAATACCTTATACTTGGTTGGATTGGCGATTTTCATTGCGGCAAGATAAGTAAGGAGTTTGCTATTTATCAGCTCCAAAAGCGGCTTTCTAAGGCTGGTTGCCGTCTCTTTACTCCCTTTCTGTGCTAATTCTTTGTCATAGTTAGCACGGATTTTAGTAAATTCTTCCTGTGCCGTTCTAATGTTTGCAATCGCTTCCGCTACGCCTGGCAACCCTGCAACAGCCTCCACCAAATCACTTGCTGAAAGGTCTTTGAGTAAGGAATCTACAAGGTTGGATTGGGAAGAATAGTTCTCGCCCACCATCTTCACTCCATATTTTTTAAAGACCGCTGAAAGCTGTACTCCATAGGCTTTTAGGGTATCCAAAGGAATGGTTTTGTAGCCTTTGAGTAGCCTGTCCAACACTCGGATGGCACCATCTCTCTTGGCGTCTGCGTTCTCCAATTGAGAAATAACAGCATCGCTTCTCACGGCTTCGGTCAGGGCGTTGGCTTTCTCCTCCATCTCTACGAATAGGGGTTTCAAAAATGCCTCATCTTTGAGCGTTGCAGTGCTTTTGTAGAGGCTTACTAATCTGTGGGCTATATCACCAACTTCGGTGATTCTGATTTGTGACAATAATTTTTTCATTGTATTGATGTTTTGAAATGTTACTTTATATGACTCTACAAATATATTAATAAATAAGTATATTAAATTTCTATTGTTGTTTCCTTAATAATTTTAAAAAATTCAGTTTTTGCAACATTAATATCCTTAATTTGAACACAGCTTCTATCTGATACTTTTCTATTGTTTTTCTTAAAATCAATAAAGTACCCTGTTCTTTTTTCACTCAATTCAATTGAGTAGGTATCATTTTTATAAGTTCCTTCCCAATGATTATCACTTTTTGGCTTCCATTCAATAGCCAAAGGTATTTTTTGTAATGCTTGTCTGAAATCTCTACAATTCTGATACCTAGAACCTCTATCCTTTTTAATTGATTTTTTAACAATTTTAATAACAGAATTTGGAATGTGTTCTGAAAAATTTCTTTTGGGAAATTGTTCTTTTTTTAATGCTTTTATCATATCCTGACTATTATTAAAAGGTAAATAGAAATTCTCTATATTATTCAATAGACGATAAAGAGTTATTCCCATAGAATACAAATCACTCAATTCATCTTGTACTTTCTCTTCCAATACTTCCAACGGTAGATGTGCATTATATCCTTCAAAATTGAATACTTGATCAGGTAAGCCATATGCTAATCCAAAATCAGAAAGTTTTGCTTCTCCTGTATCTGAAAATAAAATATTACCTAGCTTTATATCTCTATGCAATATTCCTTGATTATGTGCATGTTCCACTCCCAATAATGCTTCTGAAATTATTTTTATTGATTGATGAACAGAAATAAAATTATTTTCAAGATAACTTTGAACACTGCCATTCTTTAAATATTCAGTAACTATATAAGGAAAAATTCCTTCTTCAGTTTTCATAATATCCACCTCTTTTATATCCACAATATTACTATGCCTACATTTTTCTAAAATTTTTGCTTCATCAATTGCTTTAATAAATTCATCAGGATTATTAACCCTAATTATTTTTAAAGCTCTTTCAGCTTCTAATAATTCGTCTTTCACTTTGAAAACTTTACCAAAACAGCCACTACCAATAGACTCTAATATTTCAAATTTACCTATTGTACTCATATTACAAGTTTATTAGTGCCATTAAAGCAACTTTTTTTATATCTTCATTCCAAGGAGCGGATGGTTTTCCTAATAATTCATCTATATGTGCTATCAAATTCGCTTCTTTTGGCAAACCTAATTTACTTGGCTCTACCCACTTCGTTATATAAGTAATAGATATATTTCTTTTATAACATAAAAGATTTAACATTGCTTGCCCATAATACACATTTGTTATATAATCTTTCTTAGGACTTTGAATTATAGCTAATTTATAACATACTTTATCTGGCTTAATTTTATCCAATAGTAATTCTAATTCTTTTTCAAACCAGTCAACTATTTGGGGTATTGAATGATTTACAGGCAAAGATATTTCTCCTTTATTTTCAAGTTTAGGAGTTGATTTTTCTCCTGAAAGAGCAACATAATAAAATTTATTAGTTATAAAATTAATAGATAAGACCATATTTATAATTAGTTATTTTTTAAAATAATATTCTTCCTTTATCTCCCCAACAACTATCCCTCCACAATTTTTCCATTCCCATCAGTTAATTAACCGCTACTTATTTTTTTTATTTCTGTCGGTTAATTAACCGACGCTCACTTTTGTTCATTTTCTACCATCGGTTAAATAACCATTGCTCATTTTTATATATTTTCTACCGTCGGTTAATTAACCGTTACTCGTTTTTATATATTTTGAAGCTTCGGTTAATTAACCGAAGCTCACTTTTATTCATTTCCTACCAATGGTTAAATAATTTCCCTACAAAGATTTCAATTTCTCCTCCAAAATCGCGATTTTCTCCAGCGTGTCTTTTTGTTTTTTACGCTCAGTTTCTACAATTTCAGGTTTGGCGTTGGCAACGAATTTCTCATTGCTGAGTTTTTTCTCCACCGAAACCAAAAAGCCTTTCAGGTAAGCCAATTCTTCTTCGGTTTTCTTTTTTTCTTCGCCTAAATCTAAGTTTTCGCTCAGCGGAACAGAGATTTCCACCGCTCCCACTAAGAAAGTAAAGCTCGGCTTGTCCGTTTTCTCGGAATAATGAATTTTAGAGATATTCGCCAGTTTTCTGATTACATTTTCATTCGCAAAAGAGCTTTCACTGGTGAATAATTCCACTTCTTCCCTTGGCGAAATTCCTTTGCTCTGGCGGTAATTTCTCACACCTGAGATGATTTCTTTCGCTGTATCAAACGCAGAGATGGTATTTTCATTAAAACTTTCCGCATTTTTCTGCTGGGCGATAACCAGCGCTTCTGATGTGTTTCGCTCCGCGATATGCTGATAAAGCTCCTCCGTAAGGAACGGCATAAACGGATGAAGAAGCCTCATCAGCTCCTCAAAGAACCTGATAGTTTGGTCATAAACCTCCTGAGAAATACTTTCCCCAAAATTAGGCTTCACCGCTTCCAAATACCATGAACAGAAGTCATCCCAAATAAATTTGTAAAGCAAATGCAATGCATCTGAAATTCGGAATTTCTCAAACTGGTCGTTGATTTCGCTGATGGTTTTATTCATCTGATTTTCAAACCAAATGATTGTTTGTTTTTCAGCCTCTCCAGCTGGTTTTGCTTCTTTTGTCCAGCTTTGTGTCAGCTTAAATGCATTATAAATTTTCGTTGCGAAGTTTCTTCCTTGCAGCATCAAATCCTCATCAAAAAGAAGGTCGTTTCCAGCCGCAGAACTCAGCAAAATCCCCACTCTCACGCTGTCCGCACCATATTTGTCAATCAATTCCAATGGATCTGGTGAATTACCCAAGGATTTGGACATTTTTCTTCTTTGTTTATCCCTTACAATGCCTGTAAAATATACATTTTTAAACGGAACTTTCCCTCTCCATTCCAGCCCTGCCATGATCATACGAGCCACCCAGAAGAAAATAATATCTGGGCCTGTAACCAAATCTGCCGTTGGGTAATAATAGTTAATATCCTTATTTTCAGGATCTAAAAGTCCATCAAAAACAGACATCGGCCACAGCCAAGAAGAGAACCAAGTGTCCAGAGCATCTTCATCCTGGCGAAGGTCAGCTATTTCTAAACTTGGATTTTTAGTTTTAGCTAATTTTAGGGCTTCATCGATGTTTTCAGCCACTACAAAATCATTTTCGCCATCGCCATAGTAGTATGCTGGAATGCGCTGTCCCCACCATAGCTGTCGCGAAATATTCCAATCGCGGATGTTTTCCATCCAGTGTTTATAGGTGTTTTTGAACTTTTCGGGATGGAATTTTATTTCATCATTCATCACCACATCCAGAGCAGGTTTTGCGATTTCAGACATTTTCAAAAACCACTGTTGTGATATTTTTGGTTCTATCACCGCACCCGTTCTCTCGGAAGTTCCTACTTTATTTACATAATCTTCGGCTTTTAGCAAAAGATTTTTCTCTTCTAATTCTTTGGCAATGGCTTTTCTTACCTCAAAACGATTTTTCCCTGCATAATGCAGACCATGCTCGTTCAGGTTAGCATCATCATCCAAGATATCAAGCATCGGAAGGCTGTGCTTCTGTCCGATTTCATAGTCATTGACATCGTGAGCAGGAGTAATTTTCAAGGCTCCTGTTCCAAATTCTATATCCACATAATCATCCTCAATAATCGGAACGGCACGATTTACAATCGGCACAATGGCTTTTTTCCCTTTCAGATGAGCATATCTCTCATCATTAGGATTTACACAAATCGCCACATCACCAAAAATAGTTTCTGGACGCGTAGTAGCCACGGTAAGAAACTCCTCTGAGCCTTCTATTTGATATTTTAAGAAATATAATTTTCCGTTTTGCTCCTTGAAAATCACTTCCTCATCAGAAATGTTGGTTTTCGCCTCTGGATCCCAGTTTACCATTCTGTAACCACGGTAAATCAGCCCTTTGTTATACAAATCAACAAAAGATTTTATCACTTGCTGAGAGAGTTTGTCCTCCAAGGTGAAACGAGTTCTGTCCCAGTCGCAGGAACAACCCAGTTTTTTAAGCTGTTCAAGGATAGTTCCACCATACTGATTTGTCCAGTCCCAAGCGTGTTTTAGGAATTCCTCTCGGGTAATATCCGATTTGCTAACACCTTGTTCTTTCAGCTTAGCCACTACTTTCGCCTCTGTAGCGATGGACGCATGGTCTGTCCCTGGCACCCAACAGGCATTGAAGCCTTTCATTCTGGCTCTTCTCACCAAAACATCCTGAATCGTGTTATTCAGCATGTGTCCCATGTGAAGAATCCCTGTAACATTGGGCGGCGGAATGACAATGGTGTAAGGCGGCTTGTCATTCGGTTCAGAGTGGAAATATTTGTTTTCCAGCCAGTAGCTGTACCATTTTTGTTCCGTTTCTTGTGGATTGTATTTATCTGGAATTGCCATTTTATTATTTTTTAGATTTGCAAAAATAGGATAAAGCAACAAAATTATTGCAATTTTTATTCAAAATTAACCAAAATAAAAAAAGCCATTTGGTGTGAATGGCTTTTTAGGTTTATAAATTAGGATTTTTAAGTCTTGCTTCTGTTACATCGGCGTTTATAATATTTGAATTCCTTAAACGGTGTAATCGATATTTTTACAAGAACATGATTTCCTCCAACAAAAAACTCCTCTCTATTAAAACAAAATAAAAATTTATAACTATTTTTGAACAAAATACATTTAATATCAAATATCTAAATCATATGAAACAAGAAATTCTTGACAGAATCCAAGCCCTTGGAGGCGATACCAGCCAAGTGAAAGGTACTTCCCTTGCTGATGACCTATTGGCTATTACTTTTGATACCGTACTCTATCCCAAGCCTCAGGACACTCCTTGGGCAAAGGCAGAAGATACTGAGCCTATCTATGGTATAGGCGCATGGGTAGATGCCCATAGGGAGCTTTACCAAACCGATAAAAAGGCTTTCTATGACCAAATGATTGCTCAGTTCTATCAACTTACAGAAGAACCTTACGGGCAACACTTTTGGACAGTCAGCCTCTTTACCCCTTTCAAAGAAGATACTGATGACTATGAAGAATGGTATGACGATTTCTCCGATGAGGAATTTACAGACCTCACAGAAATTATAAAAGTTACAGGCAACAAGACTCCTGATTTCATAGAACTTTTCTATACATATGGTTATCCTGACCATATATACATAGCCCTGAGCGACCCCAATCCCCAAAATCCTACCCTCTTTGGTACCGACCACGAGGTGTTTTTCAGAGAAATAGATAACATGGGAACTTTGGAAGACTATCTCAATACGCTAATGACCCCAGAAGAATTAATAGAAATCGTAGAAAAAGCATTGGCTAAATAATTTTTATTTTTAGTTAAATCTAAAAAAACAACCACTAATGAACTTAGAAGAACTCAGAGAGTATTGCCTTTCCTTGCCCTATGTTACTGAAGATATGCCTTTTGGTGAGGATGTTTTAGTATTTCGGATTTGTAATCGTATTTTTGTGCTTACAAATTTAGAATCAGTACCTTTGCGGGTGAGCCTAAAATGTAACCCCGAGCGCGCCATAGAACTCCGCGAGCAGTATCCTGAGCAAATCATCGCGGGCTATCACCTGAACAAGAAACATTGGAACACCGTGCTTTTAGAAGGTCTACCCATTGTCCTTACCAAAGAAATGATACAGCACTCTTACGACCAAGTACTCGCTAAAGTTCCCAAGAAAGAGAGAGAACTTTTAAACCATAAATAAAATGAGACAGAAATTTACACTCATCACTTTAGGTGTTCGTGACTTTAAGAAAGCACTTGCCTTTTACGAGAACTTAGGCTGGCAGAAGTCGGACAAAAGTATGGAGGAGTATGCTCTTTTCCCTTTGGGAGGAATTGTATTAGGATTATATCCTTTACAAGAACTCTCCGAAGATACTACGCTACCTTATCAGTCAAGTGCATTTGCAGGAATAACGATTAGTTATAATGCCAAATCGGAAGCAGAAGTAGATGCTGTTTTATCCAAGGTCAGTGAATTAGGAGCTACTATTGTCAAACCTGCTCAAAAAGTATTTTGGGGTGGATATAGCGGCTATTTCAAGGACTTAGACGACTACCTCTTTGAAGTTGCTTATAATCCTTTTTGGGAGTTTGACGAAAATGACAAT
>CAUSFO010000015.1:0-26496 GCA_963530895.1 uncultured Flavobacteriaceae bacterium
TGAATATTTAATTCTAAAACTTACATTAACCAATTATTATTTTTAATTTTGTGAAACTTAAATTTAACTATGAAAAAAAGAGTCTTAATCAGTGTTTCAGACAAGAGCGGACTTACGGAATTCGCTCAGTTCTTAGAAAAAAATAATTACCAACTTATCTCTACAGGCGGAACTTTCAAACATCTGAAAGATGCTGGGCTTAGTCCTATTCAGATAGATGAGGTTACGAATTTCCCAGAAATGCTGGACGGCAGGGTAAAAACCCTTCACCCAAAAGTGCATGGAGGACTTCTCGCTGTGCGTGATAATAAAGAGCACATGGACACAGTAGCCGAGCATGGAATAGAGCTGATAGACATGGTGGTGGTCAATCTTTACCCATTTTTCGAAAATGCAGGGAAGAATATTCCTTTGGATGAAAAGGTGGAGTTTATCGATATAGGAGGGCCGTCTATGCTTCGTTCAGCAGCAAAAAATTTTAAATCTGTGACAGTCATCACCAATGTGGAAGATTACGAGAAAGTAAAATCTGAAATAGAAACCTCGGGCGATACCACTTTGGAAACTCGTAAAACCCTTGCAGGAAAGGTGTTTAACCTTACTTCTGCCTATGATGCAGCCATTTCCAAAATGCTTTTGGAGGAGGAATATCCTCAGTATCTGAATGCTTCTTACAAGAAAGTTTCGGATTTACGATATGGCGAAAATCCGCACCAGTCCGCGGCTTATTATGTTTCAACAGTGGAGAATGGAGCGATGAAAGATTTTGAACAGCTGGGAGGAAAGGAGCTTTCGTTCAACAATCTTCGCGACATGGATTTGTGTTGGAAAGTAGTAAATGAATTTAAAAATGAAATGGCGTGCTGCGCCGTGAAACACTCTACACCGTGCGGTGTAGCCATCGGAAATACTGCGGTGGAGACTTATACTAAAACCTTTGAGTGCGACCCTGTTTCTATCTTCGGAGGCATTGTGGCGATGAACTACAAGGTGGATGCTGCTACAGCGGAGGAACTTGGGAAAACTTTCCTTGAAATCGTGATGGCGGTAGATTTTGAGGAAAGAGCGCTGGAAATCCTTAGACAAAAGAAAAACCTTAGAATTATTAAAATTAAAAATCCTGTTTCGGATAGACAGACATGGGTGAAAATAGATGGCGGACTGCTGGTGCAGGACTGCGATAATCAGTTCTCGGAGGAAATAAAAGCCGTAACCGAAAAACAGCCGACAGAGGAACAGAGAAAAGCCCTGCTCTTTGCGCAGCGAGTAGTGAAATATGTAAAATCCAATGCGATAGTAGTTTCTAACGGAACGCAGGCGCTGGGAATCGGTGGCGGACAGGTTAATAGAATCTGGGCGACACAGCAGGCGGTGGAAAGAGCCAAAGAAAAATTCGGCGGAGAGCTGGTTCTGGCTTCGGATGCCTTTTTCCCGTTCCGTGATGTGGTAGATTTCTGTGCTGAAAAAGACATAAAAGCCATTATACAGCCAGGCGGAAGCATCAAGGATGAAGAAAGCATAGAGGCTGCTAATCAGCACGGTATTCCGATGCTGCTCACAGGAATGAGACACTTTTTACACTAAAAACATATTTTATAAATCTGAGAATTTTCATGTTCTCAGATTTTTGTTTTTTTGCTATTATTCATTATCTATGCAAGAATAAGGTAGATTTAATATTTGAAAAATGAAAAAAGCTGTATTTGTGTTTGTTCTGCTGTGTTTTCAGATGCTTTTCGGGCAGGAGAAAGAGGTCTTAAAAATAGACTGGCCAGAGGAATATAAAATGAAAAAAGCTTTAGATATAGAAGATGAAAAGACTCGCTTTGTGGTGTTTGTTCCCGAAAACGAAACTATGGATAACTGGACTATATTAGGAAGTTTGGTTTCTTATAAAAAGACGAAAGTTCCTAACATAGATATTATTATAAAATCTTATGAAGAAACCTTTTTGAAGGAGGAGCCTTTAGTGAAACTTACAATTTTAGAAAAAAATGAAAGGACAAAAAACATTTGGACGCTTTTCAAGATAGAAGCACCATCTGTTTCTAAAAAATCAAACCTTGAAGCTCAATTAATATATGTGATACAAGGAGAAGATGATATTCATAATGTTTTTGTTATGATAAAAGAAAAAACACTTTCTCAAAAGTTTATAAAAAAGTGGAGTAAAATTTTCAAAGAAGGTAAATTGATAAATGAATAATAAAAATTTTTAATGAAATGAAAAAACTAGTTTTTTTGTGTTTGGTATTATTCTCAGGAATGTTTTTTGGGCAGGAAAGAAGACAAAATCTAAAAATACTTTGGCCAGAAGAATATCAATGGAAAATTATTTCTAATAATGAAAGTGATACAGAACACACAATAGAACTTATCCCAGGAAAAGAAGAGCCTGATAAATGGACAATGCTCGGTATGATGAGTTCTTTTAAAAATACGATAGTTCCCAATGTAGATATTATTATAAAAATTTATGAGGAAGCTACCTTAAAAGAGTCTCCTCTTGCAAAACTCACGATTTTAGAAAAAAGCAAAGAAGGAGAGGGTATCTGGGTGCTTTTTAAGGTAGAAACACCATCTTTCCCTAATGACCCGAAACCAGAATCCCAGCTATGGTATGTGATTCAGGGAGAAAAAACGCTTCACAGCATGTTTATTGCAAAGAAAGAAAAAACACTTTCCAAAGAATTTATAAAAAAATGGAGTAAAGTTTTTAGAAGTGGAGAGTTTTTTTATGAGTATTCAGATAAAACACAATAGTTTATAGTATAAATCTAAATTTTAATAAAATGAAAAAGTTAATTTTTTTATGTTTGATGTTATTCTCAGGAATGTTTTTTGGGCAGGAAATAGAGGAAACATTGGAAGTTCCTTGGCCAAAAGAACAAAAATGGAAACAACTCTATGATAAAAAAGGATTAACCAGCCGATTAGTGGCATATATTCCCGATAAAGAGAGCGAAAACGACTGGACTATAAAGGGAAGAATACTCTATCTGTACTATGCTGCAGAAAACGATGTGGCAGATGTCATAGATACTTATAAAGATACTTTTGAGAATAATGCACCTAATGCCAAAATGAAAGTTTTGGAGATAAGCAAAAACAGAAAAACAGCGATTTTCAAAATAGAAAATATACGGGCAGAAAAGCTTCCACATAAGGTAGAATCTGAATTATACTATGTTTTTATGGGATACGATACGGTCTGTATAGTCTTTGTATCGGTGAAGGAAAAGAAACTTTCCACAGCGTTTGTTAAAAAATGGTCAGAAATCTTCAAAAACAGCAAGCATTCTTACCGAGAAATAAAAGAAAAAACCGATGAATAAAGGTTTTTATAAAGCATTAAAATGAAAATTAGCCTTTTTAGGGCTAATTTTTTTATGATTTTTTCTTGTTTTTTTATGATTTTTTTAACTTTGCACTCTCATTTCTTTAACAAGTGTAAAGCGAATGTCGTTCTATGACTTTTGGAACTTTTAAGATTTAACAAAAAATTATAAATAAAATGAAATTAAGTAGATTTATTCCTGCTGTGGTGCTATCCGTGGGGTTGTTGTTCAGCTCTTGTATCCGTGAAGAAGCACCTAATATGGAAGCCGACATTGAAAGTGTAACGATTGCTAATGCAGAGAGTTTGTTACAAACAGAACCAGTGATAGAGAGTAATAACATTACTTTCAGAATGAAAACATTTTCTGGAAGTTATAAATTCGCTCCAGAATTTAAGCTGTCAGATGGAGCAACTATCTCTCCAGCAAGTGGGACAGAGCTGGATTTCACACAGCCGCAGACCTATACAGTAACTTCTCAAGATGGAGCGTGGAGCAGACAATATGTGGTTTCTTTCATCGCTGATGAAAATGCCTTTATTACTAGTTATTCTTTTGAAAATATGGAAGAAGATGCAACTAATAAGTATCACAAATTCTATGAACTTATTAATGGGCAGAAACTATATAACTGGAGTAGTGGTAATGATGGTTTTAGTTTAACTAATTCAGATGGAACAGCTGATACTTACCCTACTTTACAAGTTGCCGATGGATATAGTGGCAAAGGAGTAAGAATGATAACAAGAAGCACAGGTTGGCTTGGGTCTATGTTTGGAGCGCCTATAGCGGCTGGAAATCTTTTCTTGGGAACTTTCAGCCTTGACATTGCTAATACCTTAAAATCTACGAGATTTGGTATTCCATATAATTATAATAAAGCTCCTAAGGCAGTCACAGGATATTTTAAATATAAAGCAGGGGCTACATTTACTAAAAAGGATAGAAGTAGCACATTAACAAAAGATACTTGGAATGCCTATGCTATTTTATTTGAAAAATCAAATACAAATAATTACATAACAGGTGACCACAACTTTGCTGATGCGAGAATCGTAAGCATCGCTAAACTAAAAGATGCAGATAGAAAAGAAGCAAACCAGTGGACAAGATTTGAAATTCCTTTTGAGCTTGTGAGTGGAAAATCCTTTGACCCTACTAAGGAATATATGTTTACGATAGTATTTACATCTAGTATAGAAGGAGATAAATACAATGGTGCGGTAGGAAGTACATTGGATATTGATGAGGTAAAAATCATTACAGAATAAATAATTTAAACAAGAAATAATCTAATGAAAAAGATATTTTTAGCTGTTCTAGCTACTTTGGGTATTAGTTCTTTTAGCTTTGCCCAAGAAAATGAGAATGGAAATTTTTTCACAAGGGATATGGAATATCAGGTGAAGGCTAATTTCAGCATAGGAGGAAGCACTCCGCTAGGTATCCCAAGGGAAATTAGAAAAATTACTCATTATAATCCTACTTTGGTTCTTGGATTAGAGGCGGATGCTACTAAATGGGTGTCTGATAACAAGAAATGGGGTATCCGAGTGGGAATCCGTACCGAAGGAAAGGGAATGAAAACAGAAGCGGTTGTGAAAAGCTACTTTACAGAAGTAATTCAAAATGATGAAAAAATAAAGGGTTACTTTACAGGAACGGTAGAAACTGATATTAAAAATACTTATGTAACCATGCCTGTATCAGTGGTTTACAAGGTTTCTCCGAGATGGAAACTTTATGGAGGTCTGTATGCCAGCATTTTAGTTGATAAAAATTTTAGCGGTTATGTTTTTGATGGATACCTTCGCCAAGATACACCGATTGGGACAAAAGTTATCTTTGAAAACGGAACAAAAGCAAACTATAACTTCTCTAATGATTTGAGATTATTCCAATGGGGAGGGCAGTTAGGAGCAGAATGGCATCTGAATAAGCATTTCATACTATTCCCAGAGCTGAACTATGGAATCAATGGAATATTTAAATCCGAATTCAAATCTATCAGTTTTGCGTTACATAATATTTACTTGAATTTAGGATTTGGATACAAATTTTAAGATTAAATAATCAAGAATTTTTTAGAGCAGTTGGAAAATATTTTCTAACTGCTTTTTATTTCATTATTTTTGCAAATAAAATCAAATTTGTATTACGCCCAAATCATACTTCCGCTCAATCTTTTAGGGACTTTTACTTATAAAGTTCCCGATGATTTGGTGGATTTTATAGAGGTGGGCAAGAGGGTGCTGGTTCCTTTCGGTGGCAAAAAGATTTATACAGGAATTGTTTCCGAAATTCATCAGAATGCTCCAGAAACCTTTAAGACAAAGGATATCATCAGTGTTTTGGACAATGTTCCTATCGTTCCGCAGGAGCAGTTGGATTTTTGGAACTGGGTGACCGAATATTATCTCTGTAACATCGGCGACATATATCGTTTCGCTTTTCCGTCTTCACTGAAATTAGAAAGTGAAACTTACATAAAACTCAATGCCAGCCAGCAGGTGAATTTTGAAGATTTGGAAGCGAATGAAATCTATCTTATCCAAGCCTTGGAGATTAAAAAAGTGCTGAATTTACAGGAGATAGAAGCCTTTATTCCCAAAAAAGAAATCATCAAAACCATCAATTCCCTCATAGACCAAAGACTCATCATCATAGATGAAAAAATTACCGAAAAATACAAGATAAAAGAAGCCTCTTATCTAAAAATAAATGATGAGGTTTTGCAGGGAGAAAATCTCGCAAACACGCTTTCCCTATTGGATAGGGCTAAAAAACAGAAGGAACTTTTTCTTTTAATTTTATCTGAACAAAAAAAGGTTGAAAATCAGCTAGTTAAAAAATCTGATATTTTTGAAAAAGGAAATTTTGGTTCATCTCATCTAAAGCCACTTTTGGATAAAAAAATCGTAGAAGAATATTTTTTAGAAGTTGATAGAATCCAGCAATACAGCGGAGAATTGGAGGGAATAGAAAAACTCACTCCACACCAGCAGGAAGCCAAAAATCAGATAGACCAAGCCTTTTCGGAGGGCAAAAATGTGCTTCTCCACGGCGTTACTTCCTCTGGGAAAACGCATGTTTATTTGGAAAAAATAGAAGACTGCATCAGAAGTGGGAAAAATGTTCTTTTTCTCGTTCCAGAAATTGCTCTCAATCAGCAGATTATCCAGCGATTGGAGAAAAAATATGGAAAAGCTTTAGGGTTTTATAATAGCAAACTGAGTGATTTTGAGAAAGTAGAAGTTTGGCGAAAAATAAAAAACAACGAAATCAAAATCCTGATAGGAACTAGAAATTCGCTTTTCCTTCCTTTTCAGAATTTGGGTCTGATCATCGTAGATGAGGAGCACGACAGCGCCTACAAACAGAAAGATGCTTTTTTCTTTTTTAATGCGAAAGATGCAGCTTTGGTTTTGGCTAAATTTTATCAATCAAATGTGATTTTGGGCTCTGCAACTCCTTCATTAGAAACATATTACAACGCTCAAAAAGACAAACTGCGTTATATTTATCTCGGAGAAAGATTTGGTGGCACGGCGCTTCCTATTTATGAATTGATAGATTTCAAAGCAGCCATGGACATGAAAAGTGTGGTAGGAAATTTCTCCCAAAGAATGATAAGGGAAATCAGGCATCAGCTTGATAATCAGAAACAAACCATCGTTCTGCACAACAGGCGCGGCTATGCCAATGTCTCGGAATGCAAGAGTTGTGGGCATGTTACCTACTGCGGAAACTGTGATGTAGTGATGACTTATCACAAAACCGAAGACCAGCTAAAATGCCACTACTGTGGTCAAAGAGCTTCTAAGCCTAAATTTTGCCCTAAATGTCATTCGGAAAATATCAGTATTCGCGGAATAGGAATCGAGCAGATAGAGGAGGAGCTGAACAAAATTATTCCCAATAGCAGGATAGACCGAATGGATGTGGATTCTATGCGGAAGAAATTTGCCTACGAAAAACTTTACGAAAAAATAGAAAATGGCGAAACGGACATCATCATCGGTACACAGATGGTTTCCAAAGGTTTAGATTTTCCTAATATTGAGCTGATTGCCATTCCGAGGGCAGATTCACTGCTTCATATTCAGGATTTTAGGATAGAGGAAAGAGCCTACCAGCTCATTACCCAAGTAGCAGGAAGAGCAGGGCGGACTTCAGGAAATGGAAAAGTTCTGATACAGACTTATGAGCCGCAAAAACCTATTTTTCAGCTGATTAAAGAAAATAATTCTGAGAAAATTTATGAACATTTTTTGGGAGAAAGGAAGAAATTTCATTATCCGCCATTTACGAAACTTATCTTTATAGAGCTGAAACACAGGCGAGAAGACAAGCTGGAAAGAGCGGCTAAATTCCTCGGATATATTCTGCGAAAGTATCTTCCAGGAGAATGTGTTTTAGGGCCAGAAATAGCACCTATCGGCAAGATAAATAATCTGTATCAGTTTCAGATTTTGCTAAAACTGCCTCGTTCCAAAAAATATAATGACTACAAAAAATTAGTGGCTATATCGCTAAAAGAATTCGATGAAATAGCCGCTTATAAAAGCATAAAACTAAAAACCTATGTTGATTTTTAAGGAAAATTAACAAATTTTATGGTGAAATATTCTTTAATTTGAACAATAATTATTAACTTTACTTGTTTTTAATATTGGCAATCGTCAATTAAACATCAAAAAAATGAATACAATGAAAAAGTTTGTAAAAATAACGACAGTTTCTACGATGCTGCTTCCACTGGGAGTTTGTGCGCAGAATAATCCACTTTTACCACCTGTATCAGCAGAGAGTATTGTGATAGAAACTCCACCTCCAACTCCTTTGACACCAGAGGAACAGTTGAACAGCAATATAGCCTCTATGTTTAATGACCCAGTAATGCGAAATGCGCAGTGGGGATTCGTGGTTTATGACCCAAAAAAGAAAAAAATTATCAATTCATATAACGAAAACGCCTCATTGATTCCTGCTTCCACTACGAAGTTATTGACCACAGAGGCAGCAATGACTTTGTTTGGTAAAGATTATCAATGGATTACACAGTTAGAGCATTCTGGTTCTATTGATGAGCAAGGAATTCTAAACGGAAACCTATACATAGTAGGAAGTGGAGACCCTTCACTAGGAACGGGTAGGGCAGGAGCTTCTACCTATGGGGCTTTGGTAAGTGATTTTGTAAGGTCTGTAAAAGATTTAGGGATAAAACGAGTAAAAGGAGATATTGTTCTAAAAACAGCCGTTTTTAAAAGTAATAAAACCGTGGTTCTCCCAGCAAATATCGTGTGGAAAGGAAGTAGAGGATATTTTGTACCGATGGGAAGTACCAATGATACAGACCCAAGACAAGAGAGACTTTTGGGAAGAAAAAATCCTGAGGATCAAAAATTTGTCTACCTATCGCCTTTTACCCAAGAAATGGTTTATACAGAGAATTTTGGAGGAATTGCTCTTTCAACAAAATTACCAGATACACCAGCGTATTTGGGTAATAACTTGAAAGCAAGTCTTGTTAAAAATGGAATCGTTACAGAAGGAAAAGTAGTAAACCAGTCTGAACCAGAGCAAAATCTTTCTGAAGAAAGGAAAAAGATAATGGCATATCAGTCTCCAAAATTGGAGGATATGGTCTATTTCATCAACCAGACTAGTAACAACCACATGTCAGAAGCATTGCTGAAGACTACAGGTTTCTATAAATATGGAGATTTTTCTCTAGATACAGGAAGAACGATGATGAATAAACATCTTTCTAAGAAAATGTTTGATTTTCAAGGGTTTAACTATGCCGATGGAAGCGGGCTTTCTCGTTCTAATGTAGTGACGCCTATTTCTCAGGTTAAGTTTTTATCCTCTTTGATGGATGAAAAACATTTTGATTCTTATTTTAAATCCTTGCCTATTGGCGGACAGACAGGTACTCTAAAATCAATGTTTAGAAATTCAGATTCCTTTGGGCAGGTTTTTGCTAAAACAGGAACTCTCAATAGAGTAAAAACATTGGCAGGATATATCAAAACTAAAAGCGGAAAACTTTTAACTTTTTCCCTTTTGATAAATAATTACAGTGGAAGTGTGGGGCAGGTAAAACAGAAGATGGAAAAAATCTTGGCTCCAATTATTGATTTCTAAAAAAAAGAAAAATCCCTAATTCAAATTTGAATTAGGGATTTTTTTAGTGTTTTTTATTTCAGAACTGCGATTGTACTTTCGTAATCAGGCTCTTGTTTTATTTCTGGAACCTGCTCTGTGTAAATGATTTTTCCGTTTTCATCTACAATAATTACAGCTCGGCTGCATAGCCCTTTTAGAGGTCCGTCAGTTATTAATAATTGATAATCATCAGAAAAATTTCCTCTGAAATCAGATAGGTTGATAACATTTTCTAAACCTTCTGAAGCGCAAAATCTATTAAGTGCAAAGGGTAAATCTTTTGAAATGTTGATTACCACTGTGTTGTTTAGAGACGAAGCCTCTTGGTTGAATTTTCTTGCTGAAGCCGCACATACTCCTGTATCGATACTTGGGAAGATGTTGAGAACCACTCTTTTACCATTAAAATCAGATAAAGATTTTTCCGCTAAATCAGCAGCTACGAGTGTGAAATTTTTTGCGCTTTCGCCTACTTTTGGAAGCTCACCTATTGTATTGATGGGATTTCCTCCTAATGATATTTTTGCCATTTTTAAAAATTTTAGTTCGCTACAAAGATAGAAAAATAACTTATTTTATCAGCTCATTCCAGATTATTTCGGCTTGTTTTTCATAGCCAGGTTTTAGGAAATGAACACCGTCAGCATTAGCTTCTTTTCGCTGTAGAGCCTTTTGGAAATATCCTATTCCGCCCATTTTGGTGTGCAGGTCAAGGAATGAAGTTTTGTTTTCAGCGGCTACTTCTTTTATCCAAGAAGAAATTTCTTTCGCTTTTGCGGATTTTATTTTATTATCCGTTGGAGAAATTAGAAGGATAGGGAAGTTGGGATTTTCAGCTCTCCAAGTGTTGATAAGTTTTTTAGCGTTGTCCTTGAATTCCTGTTTTGTGATGCTGCTCAGGGATTCGTTGGTTCCCAGCGCAATAATCAGGACATCAATATTTAGAGATTTTAATTGTTTAGTTTGCAAAGAATATTTCAAGAAATCGGCATAAGTAGCGCCATTTACACCCACCGTATTGAAAACTACGCCGTTTTTAACAGTGGATTTCAGGAACTGAAAACCATGCAGAATGTTTCCTTTTTTTCCATTCATATTGATGATGAATTCCTGAGTAGGATTTTTAAATTTAAAACTGGTGCTGTTTTCCGCGAATTGTCCTTTGCCTATGAGAGTGAGGTTTTCCTCAAACTGCTTGTCATAGAGGATTTCTACATTTTCCACTTTTATGGTTTGTCCAGCTTTTGCATTTCGGACATTGTTGCCATTTAGCTGAATCAGTCGGGTAGTGACTACATTGAATTTAGCTGCGATCTCAGGGAAAGTATCGCCATTTTGAACTTGATAATTCAAAATCGTTTTCTTCGGTTTTATAAAGTTTTTCAGACTTTGAGAAGTTTTAAAAATAGTAAAATTTTCGCCTGTCATGGCATTATCATTAAAGATTTTCACTTCATCAAAGCTGTCTTTTGGGTCGTTAAAATTGATTTCAATGAAAGAATTTCCGCTGTTTCCCATCACAAAGCCCAAAGCTCCCATTTGTGGATAAACATCCTGCTCATAGACCAAGCGGAAAGTCTGCCAAGACTGATTGGAATAGGCCGTGAAATCAATCGCTCCGTTTGAGTTTGCCAAAGGATATGGGAAAACCGTTCCTCGCCCTGCGTTGCCATATTTATTTTGGAATTTTTTTCTTAAATATTCTGAAATATGTCCTGACTGAATGTGAGAATCTCCGATGAAAAGGACATTCGTAACAAATTCATTTTTATTGAGTTTATCAAAGAAAGGTGCCAGATTTTCTGCGTTTTCAATTTTCTGTGCTGATGCAAACACCGAAAAACCGAGACTTATCAACAAAATTTTTCTTATCATATTTTTAGATTTTGGACAAATTTACTTTTTTTATCATGATAACAAAAAAAGTAACTTAATTTAAGTTACTTTTTTGTCCAATCGGTTACAGCTCTCTTTCTACATCCTTGTCGCCTCTTCCAGAGAGATTTACCAGCACCAGTTGATTTTTATTTTTAAATAATTTCATAGCGAGAGCCACCGCGTGGGAAGATTCTATTGCAGGAATAATCCCCTCCAAGCGAGACAAAAGCTGAAAAGCTTCTATGGCTTCTTTGTCCGTTACTGAGAAATATTCAGCTCTTTTGGTGTCTTTCAGGAAGGCGTGCTGAGGGCTTATCCCTGGGTAATCCAATCCTGCCGCGATGGATTCTGATGCGATAGGTTCATTGTTTTCATCAGCCAAGCAGTAAGAAAAAGTCCCTTGGAAAACCATCGGTTTACCATAATTAAGCGTAGCCGCAGTATGGGAAATTTTGTCCTCTCCACCGCCCTCGGCACCGTATATTTTTACAGAATCATCATTTAAAAACCCTGAAAACAGCCCTATGGCATTAGAACCACCACCGACACAAGCGACAATGCTGTCTGGAAGGCGATTTTCCTTTTGTAAAATCTGCTGTCTTGCTTCATTTCCGATTACACTTTGGAAATATCCCACGATTTTAGGATAAGGGTGCGGGCCTACATGGGAACCAAGCAGATAGTAAGACTCTGGATTTTCTATATAATATCCCAAAGCGCTATCCACTGCATCTTTCAGGGTTTTTGTACCTGAATCACACGAAACGACTTCCGCTCCTAAAAGTCTCATTCTTTTTACATTCAGGAGTTGTCTTTCAATGTCTATTGCTCCCATGAAGATTTTACAAGGAATGTTTAATAAAGCACAAGCCGTAGCTGTAGCCACGCCATGCTGTCCAGCTCCTGTTTCTGCGATTACTTCTTTCGCTCCCATTTTCTTCGCTAAAAGAATCTGCCCAATGGCATTATTTATTTTATGTGAACCTGTGTGATTTAGGTCTTCTCTTTTGAGGTAAATTTTAGAACCTACATAATCACTGAGGTTTTTAGCGAAATAAAGAGATGTAGGTCTTCCTACGAAATCTTTTAAAATTTGAATAAATTCATTTTTAAAATCATCAGTTTTGGTAATTTCATCAAAGAAATTGCTCAATTTTTCTAATTGTCCCGCTAAAACAGGAGGTACGAAAGCTCCGCCATACTCGCCATAATTACCATTGTACGAAAGCATTTCTACTATTGGTTCTACATTGATTACTTCTTTTTGCCCTTGGACATTGTTTGTTGTTGTCATATTTTTATTATTTTAAATTATTATTCGATTATAAAAAACAAAAAGCCGTTAGGAAGTTCTCCTAACGGCTTTTATATATTTTGATAAAAATAAAATCTTCTTTCTTTACAAATATAAAAAGTCGAGCTGAACACCCTCGTTTCTGAGACTGCCAACTTGCCACCATATATTATTTGTAAAGTCTATCATTTTATTTATTTTAATCACAAAGGATAATACCAGAGTTATTATTAAATTCTATCACTCCTCCGTTAATAGGAAAAGTGTAGCAGTTGTTTCGCTGTGGTTCTGCTGTGAAAAACTTAGCGTAGTTCTGATTTTCTATTTTAGAAGTAATCAGTTTTACTTTGCCTGTTCTTAGAGAAGATACCACTGGGGCGTGGTCATTCAAAATATGAAATTCGCCCAATTCTCCAGGAAGTAGGATAGATTCCACTTCTCCTTCAAATACCACAAGCTCTGGTGTTAATATTTTAATGTTCATATTTATATCAGATTTGAAATTTGAAGTTTGAAATTTGAAATTGAATTTTCATCAACCTCAAATTTCAAATTCCAAATCGTTGAATAATTTATGCGTTTTCAGCAAGCATTTTTTCTCCTGCTTCTATAGCCTCCTCGATAGTTCCTTTAAGGTTGAAACAAGCTTCAGGTAAGTGGTCTAATTCACCATCGATGATCATATTAAATCCTTTGATAGTGTCTTTGATATCCACTAATGCACCTGGAATACCTGTAAACTGTTCTGCTACATGGAATGGCTGAGAAAGGAATCTCTGAACTTTTCTTGCACGGTAAACTACCAATTTATCTTCTTCAGAAAGTTCTTCCATACCCAAGATAGCGATGATATCTTGAAGTGCTTTATATCTTTGTAGAATTTCTTTTACTCTTTGTGCGCAGTTATAGTGCTCTTCACCGATGATTTCTGGAGCCAAGATTCTAGAAGTAGAGTCTAGAGGATCCACCGCTGGGTAAATACCTAATGATGCAATCTTTCTTGAAAGTACCGTAGTAGCATCAAGGTGAGCAAAGGTAGTTGCTGGAGCAGGGTCTGTCAAGTCATCCGCAGGTACATATACCGCCTGTACAGATGTAATAGATCCATTTTTAGTAGAAGTAATTCTCTCCTGCATCGCACCCATCTCAGACGCCAATGTCGGCTGGTAACCTACCGCAGATGGCATACGCCCAAGAAGCGCAGACACCTCAGAACCTGCCTGAGTAAAACGGAAGATGTTATCCACGAAGAAAAGTACATCTCTACCTTGTCCAGTTTCACCTCCATCACGGAAGTATTCAGCTAGAGTAAGTCCAGAAAGTGCTACTCTTGCTCTCGCTCCTGGTGGCTCATTCATCTGACCGAATACGAATGCTGCTTTAGAATCTTTCATTTGTTCTAAATCAACTTTGCTCAGATCCCAACCTCCATTTTCCATAGAGTGCATGAAATCTTCACCATATTTAATAATACCAGATTCTAACATCTCTCTCATCAAGTCGTTTCCTTCTCTGGTTCTTTCTCCTACACCTGCAAACACAGAAAGACCTCCGTGTCCTTTAGCGATATTGTTAATCAATTCCTGAATCAATACGGTTTTACCTACACCCGCACCTCCGAACAATCCGATTTTTCCTCCCTTAGCATAAGGCTCGATAAGGTCAATAACTTTGATACCTGTGAAAAGAACCTCTGCAGAAGTAGAAAGTTGTTCGAATTTAGGAGCTTCTCTGTGAATTGGTAAACCATTCTCTTTAGAAAGAGCAGTAATACCATCAATAGTATCACCTACCACATTGAATAATCTACCATTAATACCATCTCCTACTGGCATTGTAATCTGCTTACCTGTAGCAACTACTTCTTGACCTCTCTGAAGCCCGTCTGTAGCGTCCATAGCAATACATCTTACCATGTCTTCGCCAATATGTTGTTCAACCTCAAGAACGAGTTTCTCTCCATTATTTTTAACTACTTCAAGGGCATCATAGATTTTTGGTAATTCTTCAACCTCTTGAAATACAACATCAATTACTGGACCGATGATTTGTGAAATCTTTCCTTTAATATGGTTTGCCATTTCTAAAATTTTTCTTGTTTGCAAATATAGTGAAAGTTTATAAAATAACATTGTTAAAAAAGAAGATTTTTATCATATTTGCGACAAATTTTTATCAATTGAAAATTATAAGAGATTTATCTGCTTACAAAAGCCCTGATTTTACTGCTGTTTCTATAGGAATGTTTGATGGCGTACATATTGGTCATCAGTCTGTTATCAGCCTTTTGAAAGAGAAAGCAAAGGAAAAAAATCTAAAAACAGCTTTATTGTCTTTTTGGCCACATCCGAGAAAAATTTTAAATCCAGAATTGGAAATCCACCAGCTGAATACTTTGGAAGAAAAAGAAACTCTTTTGGAAAAAGCGGGTGTGGAACTGCTTTTTTTACAGGAATTTAGTGAGGATTTTAGAAATATGGATGCAGAGGATTTTGTGAAAGAGATTTTGGTAAAAAAACTTCAAGCCAAATATATTGTAATAGGGCATGACCACAGCTTCGGAAAAGGAAAAAAAGGAAATTTTGAGCTGCTCCAAAAAATGGGAAATGAATTAGGCTTTGCAGTGGAACAATTAGAAGAGGTAAGTATTGAAAATCAAGATGTTAACTCTACTGAAATTAGAAAAGCTCTTTTGGAAAGCAGAATAAAGGATGCTAATGAGATGCTGGGATACTCTTATAATCTGTCTGGTGAAGTTATTCATGGTAAAAAATTAGGACGAAAAATAGGCTTTCCTACAGCAAATATAAAAGTAGATTCTACAAAACTTCTTCCTAAAAAAGGCGCTTATATAGTGGAAGTGTGGCTTGATAATCAATTTTATAAAGGAATGCTCAGCATTGGGACAAATCCGACAGTCGGCGGAGAAAAACTCTCGGTGGAAGTGTATATTTTGGATTTTGATAAAGATATTTATGGTAAAAAATTAACTATAAACTTCAGAGATTTTCTCCATGAAGAGATAAAATTTGACAATCTAGACCAGCTTATACAAAGGCTGAATGAAGATAAAAAAATAACTGAAAATTATAATTTTTAAAAGAAAAAGCCGAAGTTTTTCTTCAGCTCTTGTTTTTTATTAAAAATCCATTGTAAATGGTTCTTCCTCCTTGCTTTGAATTCCTAAAGCTTCATAAATATATTTAAAAGTAGATAGAAGAACAGGCTTTCCACTGATAATAGCCACATCATGCTCAAAGTGGGCAGAAGGTTTATTATCCAAAGTCGTTACCGTCCAGCCGTCATCATGGAATTTTACTTTTTCTGTTCCTAAGTTTATCATAGGTTCTATCGCTAGGACAATGCCGTCTTTTAGGACTTTTCCAGAGCCTTTTCTCCCATAGTTCGGCACTTGTGGGTCTTCGTGCATTTCCCTTCCTAATCCATGTCCAACTAACTCACGCACAACGCCATAGCCTTCTTTTTCACAGTAGGTCTGGATAGCATTAGAAATGTCTCCTACACGCTTTCCGCGGATACATTGTTCGATGCCTTTGTATAAAGACTCTTTGGTGATTTTAAGGAGTTTTTTGGTTTCTTTTGCAACTTCTCCTACCTCAAAAGAATAGGCGTGGTCACCATAAAACCCATTCATGTAAACACCGCAATCCACAGACAGAACTGTTCCTTCTTCTATTGGCTTGTCATTGGGAATGCCATGTACCACTTCTGAATTTGGAGAAATACAAAGCGAATTTGGGAAATCATACATGCCCAAAAAAGCAGGTTTTCCGCCATGATCCATAATGAAATCATGCGCCAATTTATCCAAATAAAGAGAAGTAATCCCAGGTTTGATTTCCTTTGCCAGCATACCCAAAGTCTTGGAAACCAGTTGAGCACTTTCCCTCATCAAACGGAGTTCGTCTATTGTTTTTAACTGAATCATTTTTAATTTTTTACCAGAACCAACCTTTTTTTCTTTCTTTTTTCAATTTTGAATAGGCCTGAACTTCACCATTTGAAATCCCAAATTCTATTTTCTGAGTGATGATTTCATAAACCTCGCCCCAGCCTGGGAAACCACCTAGATTTCTGTCATCGATGAAAACATCTGCATCTATTTTTCTTGATTGTGTATCTCCATCGAAAATTTCCCCTTCGTAGCTTGAATTTACGGAATAAAACTCTATTCCGTTTTTTTTGCAGAATTCCACAGCTTCCTCCAAAGCCTCTCCACTTCGGTAAGTCCAGAGAATAAGCCTGTATCCGTTCGCCTGAAGCTGTCTCAGTGTTTCAAATGCAAAAGGCTGAGCTCTCCCAATGCTAGGATAGGCATCTTCTACGATGGTTCCATCAAAATCTATTGCTAATTTTTTGTTATTTAGTTTCATATTAACTTTATTTTATTTCCAAAGAATAAGTTCTTCTTCTTTTATGATTTGTCGGATGATAGTCCTGCCAAAGAGCTTGAATACTTGCGTTTTCCTCTAATTCTGGATTGGTTTCCAAAAACTTTACACCTTTCTTTTTAAAAGTTTCGTAGATTTCTTTAAAAATAATCGCTGTTATGCCTCGTTTTTGGTATTGCGGATGAATCCCAATCAGATAGAAATTCGCTCTGTCATTTTTCTTTCCAGCATTCAGCAGATGCCACCAGCCGAAAGGGAAAAGTTTTCCTTTAGCCTTTTGTAAAGCCTTGGAATAAGAAGGCATAGTGATGGCGAAAGAAATCAAACTGCCATATTTGTCTTTGATGCAGACAATGTAGTCTTTATCTATGAATTTAAAATATTTTTCTTTATAATGTTTAATCTGTTCCTGAGTAATCGGTGTATAGGTGGAAAGATGTTTGTAAGTGTCATCTAGGAGTTTAAACATTGGTTCTACCAATGGGAGAATGTCTTTTTTTGATTTGAATTTTACGAGTTCCAGTTCGTATTTTTCAGCGATAAGGTTGCTGAATTTTTCCACCTTGTCAGGCAGGGTATCAGGGAAATTGATTTCAAATTCCACCCATTCTTTTTCTTTCACTAAGCCCAGCTGTTCCATATGTTTAGGATAATAATCAAAATTATAAATCCCAATCATCGTTGCCAATTTGTCGAAACCTTTGGTAAGCATTCCTGCTTTGTCCAAATTTGTAAAACCCATCGGGCCTTCTATTTTAGAAATACCTTTGGATTTAGCATATTCTATCGCGGTGTCTATTAGTGTTTTAGAAAC
This sequence comes from uncultured Flavobacteriaceae bacterium, assembly GCA_963530895.1. Classification (GTDB taxonomy): domain Bacteria; phylum Bacteroidota; class Bacteroidia; order Flavobacteriales; family Weeksellaceae; genus JABCPE02. The sequence continues at coordinate 17,908 of CAUSFO010000015.1, forward strand.
TTCTATGTCATCTATAAAATCTAGCCAGCCAACTCTTACCTTTCGGATGCCACGTTATTTTTCCTCCTTGTGGTTTATCATTACAGCTATCCTTCCTACGATATTTTTACCCTTATAAGCTAGAAACTGAGCCGCTTCAGAATATTGTAAGGCAGGATTTTCTTCTTTCACCCAAATACTTTTTTCTTCATTGATGAGTGGCGGTACATAGTAGGGATTTCCCTTGTACAGCTCCATTGGAAACTTTATAAAAAGCTCCAAATCAGATGAATTAAGTACTTGTTTTACTTTTATGTCAGACATTCTCTTTTTTAAATATTCTGCAAAAATAAGATTATTTATTTTTCTATAACGAATAAGAACCAAAAATTATGACAAAATGTGCTTTGGCATAGTTTTTATATTAAAATAAATTCAGTAAAATATAGTATAGAGATGATTTATTTAATTTTAGGTGCAATTTTTTTGGCGAGTATGTTTGTTCAAAATAAACTAAAGTCAAAATTTGCTCATTATTCAAATGTAAGATTACAAAACGGAATGTCTGGTAAAGAAATCGCTGAAAAAATGCTGGCGGACAATGGTATCCACGATGTGAAGGTGATTTCTGTAGCAGGACAGCTCACAGACCACTATAACCCAATGGATAAAACAGTAAACCTCTCTGATGTGGTTTATAACGAAAGAAATGCAGCCGCAGCGGCCGTAGCAGCTCATGAATGCGGACATGCCGTACAGCATGCTGTGGGATATTCCATGCTTCAGCTTCGTTCCAGATTAGTTCCTATTGTGAATATTAGTTCTCATTTGGTTCAGTTTGTGATGATGGCTGGTGTTGCCATGGCGGCAGCTCAAATGGCTTTGGGACAAACAGTGTTGCTGATAGGAGTTTTGCTATTTGCGATGACTACGCTGTTTGCATTCGTAACTCTTCCAGTGGAATATGATGCCAGCAATCGTGCATTGGCATGGCTGAAACAGACAGGAACAGTAACTCCGCAAGAAATGGAAGGTGCAGAAGACAGCCTAAAATGGGCAGCGAGAACCTATTTAGTGGCGGCACTAGGTTCTTTGGCCCAGCTTTTATATTATGCTTCTATGCTTTTAGGAGGCAGTCGAAGAGAGGAATAATTTTTTAGATAAATTTAAATGTAACTTGATACATCTCAGATAAAATATCTGAGATGTTTTCTTTTTGTGAAGTTTTGATAAATGCTGTGATAGAGCATATTTCCTGCGTGTCAAAATTTACAACTCGTGCATCAAATTTATTCAGCAATGAGAAAATTACATTCTGTTGAGAAAAATTAAATTGGATTTCTATTTCAGTTTCTAATTCTTTTATGATGATTTTCGCTTCTTCCAGAGTAGCTTTTGCGCTTTCTTTATAGGTTTTTACGAGTCCTCCGACGCCCAATTTGGTGCCTCCAAAATACCTTACAATAATCAATAAAACATTGGTAACATCGTGTGCAAGCAGCTGATTATAAATAGGCAGTCCTGCGCTTCCCGAAGGCTCTCCATCGTCATTGATGCGGTAGTTTTCCCCATTCAGCCCCAGCCGAAAAGCATAGCAGTGGTGGGTGGCTTTTGGGTGTAACTCCTTGATTTTGTTTAGTTTTTCTTTATAATCATTTTCAGAAAGAATAGGGTAGGCAAAACCGATAAATTTGCTTCCTTTTTCCTTAACTAAAACATTCTCAATGGGTTTCTCTATGGTTTGATATTCGTATTTCATTTACTGATTTTGAAAATGATAGAGCGTATTGTTTCGCAATTTACTGATTTTATTTGGTTTTGGGTTGAAAATAGGCGCTTTGGTTCCATTTATTAAACTTAAATTATTGGCTTTAATGACAAAAGCTTCATCCCAAATTTCAGCATCGATAAACTGCTGTAAAGTGAAACTGCCGCCTTCTACAATTACCGATTGTATCTGCTCTTCCCACAATTTTTCCAGAAGATTTTTTATGAAGTTTTCTCTTTCTATTTTGATGAATTTTATGTTTTTTTTCTCCTCGTTTTTGATTGAATTAAAAACCAAAGTAGGCGCGTCATCATTGTAAATATTGAAATTCTGCGGAACTTCTAATTCTAAATCAATCAAAATTCGTACAGGATTTTTTCCAAAAACTTCCCTCGTGGTGAGGTTGGGATTGTCATTTAGTGCCGTGTTTTTCCCAACTAAAATAGCGTGTTCATCGGCTCTTAACTGGTGAACCCATTGTTTGGCTAATGAGTTGCTGACCGCTGTTGGTTTAAAGTCTTTATCCAAAAATCTATCCTCTGATTCAGCCCATTTTAGGATGATATAAGGTCTTTTCTTTTGATGAAAAGTGAAAAATCTTTTGTTAAGTTCTCTGCATTCATTCTCTAAAACTCCTGAAACTACCGCTATTCCCGAATCTTCTAAGATTTTTTTTCCTTTTCCATTTACTTTTTCGTGAGAGTCCAGAGTTCCTATTACAACTTTCTGAAAACCAATTTCTTTTAGTTTTAGAGCGCACGGCGGCATTTTCCCAAAATGGGCACACGGCTCCAAAGAAACATAAATGGTGGAGTCTTTCAGTAAAGTTTTATCTTGAACGGAGTCGATTGCATTTATTTCTGCATGAGGTTTTCCTGCTTTTTGGTGGTATCCTTCGCCTATTATTTTCCCATTATGGACGATGACAGCGCCCACCATAGGGTTGGGATAGGTTTTTCCGATAGCTTTTTGGGCGAGTTCTACGCATCGCCTCATGTAGATTTTATCTTGCATTTTTAGGTTTTGTCTAAAACTTAATATTCTTCCAATTTTGGAAGAATATTAAGAATTTGTTTAAAGAATTATTCGCCAGTGATAAGCTTATGAAGGCTCTGTTTTAGGCTTTCTATCAGAGCTTTTTTCTCATCTATTTTGTCATAAGTATCTTTTAGCAGAGGATTTTCTCGCGAAGGATTATTAAAGAAATTGATATTGTTCTCTAATTTCACCACTTCTGCCTCTAAATCAGCTATTTGGCTCTTTATTTTTCTTGCTTTATCAGTAAGCTGAGCTTCTGTAAGATTTTCTTCTTTTAAGTCAAATACATTGATTTTGTTTAATTTAAGTTTCTCTTTCAGAACTTTATTAAACTCATTATTGATGCTCATTTTATTTCTTGGAACTTTACCGATGCTGTCCCAAGAACTCTTGATTTGCTCTATTTTTTCTACGCTTCCTTCTTCATCGTTTATTTGCTTTAATTCTTCGAGCAGGGCTTTCTTTTGATGGTAATTTTGTTTCCAATCATTCGTTGTAGGAGCGTTTTTCTCACGGAAATTATTGAAAAATGTATTACAAGCATCACGGAAATCATTCCAAACTTTATTTGCTTGATTTTTAGGAACATGACCTATATTTTTCCAATCTTCCTGTAATTTTTTAAACAAAGGCACAGCAGTATCCCAGTCCTCAGAATGCATGTTGTCCTGCGCGATGGAAATCAGTTTTTGCTTTTCTTCTAAATTGAGATGCTGTGAGTTTTTTAGATTTTTATAAAAATCATTTTTCTTAGCATTAAAGGTTCTAAGCGCAGTTTTGAACTCCGTCCAGTTTTGGTTGGATAATTTTTTAGGAACATTGCCCAGTTTCAAAAACTCGCTGCGAAGCTGTTCTACTTGTTTTATCGCTTGTTGCCAATAGTTATGAGTAATAGCCTCTTTCGAAGAAGCGAAATTTTTCAGTTTTGCGATGATTTCATTTTTCTTTTCCAAAGCCTTTTGCTGTTCCACTTCTATTTGAGCCAAAAGTTCCGATTTTCTCTCATGGATTTTATTAGAAATTTCTTTGAAAACTTCCCAAGTGCTGTCACGAAACTCTTCCGCCACAGGCTCGGCTTCTTCTTTCCAAAGTCTGTGTAGATATTGCAGCTCATTGAGGGCTTTTTGGACAGAAACTTCGTTTATCAACTCTTCTGCACGAGCGATGATGCTTTTTCTTTTTTCTAAATTGTGCGCATATTCCTGCTCACGGTATTCTTTATTTAAATCCAGCATTTGGTAAAACTGATTCAAATGATGGAAATAATTGTGATTCAGGTTCTTAAATTCAGATTTTGCAACTGCACCAGCATTTGCCCATTCTTCTTTGATTTCTCTGATTGCACGGAATAGGTTGGTATTAGGCTCAGTATTGATGTAGAGATTTTTGAGTTTTTCTATGATTTGGTTTCTCTTTTCCAAATTTTCTTGGTGCTCTTTTTCTTGATTTTTGTTAAAGACATCCAGTTTTTCCTTGAAAATATTTACCAAAGCAGAGTATTTAGACTGCTCTGGATGTTCGTAAGAGAAATCTTCCATATCATTCCCTTCCTCTACGAAATCGTGTTTTTTATCCGCGATTTCATCTTGAATAAGGTGATAAGCCTTGTCTTTTAACTGATTGAATTTTTTAGCATGAGCTCCTGCATCTGACTTGTTTACAATGCTTTCCATTTCGGACAAAAGTTCCTTCACAGAGAGCGTATCCAGAGTAGTCTGCTCATTTTCTTCTATTTCTTCGTAAGAATTGATATCTAAAAATTCTTCGTTTTTGTTTTCCATTTCTGTACTCATTACAATCAGTTTTTGTTTAATACTAAGCTCAAATTTTGAGGATTAAAAAATGCCTCAACATTTCAAGGCACTAAATTAAAGGTTTTTTACTTAAAATTCCAAATTTCCCAAGCTTTTTCTGCTTGTTGTTCCAGCATAAGAAGTCCATTCATAGTTTCGGCTCCCATTTCATGAGCTTTTCTAAGAAACTGAGTCTGAGGAGGATTATAGATTAAATCTATGACCACATGCTGAGAAGAAATTCCACCGAAAGGAAAGGGAAGGCTCTGCTCCACATTTGGGAAAGTGCCTACTGGCGTGCATTGGATGATGATTTTATGCTCTTTTACGATTTCTTCCGAAAGCTTTTCAAAATTAAGTTCGGTTTTCCTTGAAACTGTTTGATAATCAATATTATATTTATCAAAAATATATTTCACGGCCTTTGCAGCTCCTCCGTTTCCTAAAATCAGCGCCTTTTCTGATAGAATTTTTGGGTAAGTCAATAAGGATTTTTCAAAACCGAAAACATCTGTATTGTAGCCAATTTTCTTTCCATTTTTGATTAAAATACAATTAACCGCACCTATTTTTTCGGCTTCATCACTGAGTTCATCTAAAAAAGGAATTATCTGTTCTTTGTAGGGAATGGTCACATTCAGTCCTCTGAGATTGTCTATGCTGAATATCTTTTCTATTTCCTCAATCTGCTGGATATCAAATAAATCGTAGGAGTAATCTGGTAAAGATAATCGATTGAATTTCTGTTCGAAATATTTTTTTGAAAACGAATAAGAAATATTCCTTCCGATAAGCCCAAATTTCATCATTTTTATTGGCTTTAAAACTAATTAGATGACAAATGATGTCTATTCACTTTGGAGAAAATCCAAGAAACCATCAGTCCGAAGAAAAACGCTGATGATATGACAATCAGGTAGTTATATAAAGTTATTTTCACAGGGAAAGGTAAATCCAGACCTACCGATGCCTTGAAAAAGCCTGTCTGTATCTGCAAAATACAAACTAAAGTTCCTAGTATCAGCCCAAAGAAAACACCTAAACAAACAATCAGCGCGCCTGTATAAAAATAGGTTTTTCTTAGCTGTGAAAATGTAAAACCTAACGAAATCAGTGATTTAGCTTGTTGTTTTTTGTCTAGTTGTAGGATGATAATTGCGCCTGCAAGGTTGAATGTCGTAATGAAAATCACCAAAATAAAGATTAAATAAATAATTAGTTTTTCGGTATTTATCATCTTCCAAAACGCTTCGTTTTCCTCCATCTGAGTATTGATGTAGATGCTGTCATCAGCCAAATTTTTCAGCAGAGTTCTTTTTACTGCATCGGCTTGTTCGGGATTATTTAGCTTTATAGCGATTTGATAAGCCGAATTTTTTGGGAGATTTAGCAGTCTTTGAGTAAGCTCTATTGGTGCAATGATATAGTTGTTAAGTTGTTCATTTTCAGAGAAAATACCTGTAACAAATATCGCTTCTTTATTAAAAATATCTTCTTCTTTATTGATGAGTCCTTCACCTGCTTTGGGGATGAAAATAGTGGCAGTCGTATTGTCATCATCTCCACCAATGGGAATGCCTAACCTGTTGTTAAGAAGTCCTTCTACAACGACCTCATTTTGGTATTGAAAAGAAGGATACTCTCCGTATATGATGGATTTTTGAATGGGATTTATCTGTATATAGACAGAATCAACGCCTTTTAAATAGGCAATTTCTCCATTTTCATTATAATTGAGATAAACTTTTTCTTCAATCACTTTTGAAAATGCTTTTATTTCAGGCTCTTTTTCTAATACAGAAATGATTTCTTCGGGATTTTTTAGCAGTTTTCCTTCTTTGCTTTTTATTGTAAGGTCTGCGTGGATATTGCTAATCAGCTCTTTATTAAGCTCTTCCAGCCCAGAAAAAATAGAAATCACTATAAACATCGCCATTACTGCAATAGTCATAGCTGTAGCCGCCAATCCTGTGATAAAGGACACAGCTTGGCTGCCTTTTTTGGAAACTATGTATCGAAGGGCGATATAGAAAGGAGTGTTCATTTTTACAGAATAGGGTTGTCTCCTAGACCTTTAAGTTCTCGTTCTAGTTTTTCTACATCATCTAGTGAAGTGTCCAGATAAAAATTGAGCTGAGGGATGGCTCTCACTTGTTTTGCCATTTTTTGCCCAATGAAATTTCTGTAATATGATTTGTTTTCCTCAATTTCTTTCATCACAGCATCTCTAAAATCCTGAGGGAAAATGCTTAGATAAACTTTGGCTATTCCTAGGTCAGCAGTGACTTTTACATCAGAAACACTTACCAATAGGCTTTGTTTGCTGTCTGATGCCTGCTTTCTAAAAAGTTCTGCTAGGTCTTCTTGTATGATTTGTGCTACTTTTCTTTGTCTGTTACTTTCCATATCCTGCAAAGATAATATTTATTTAATCTATTGGATGTAATTTATGAAAAAAAACTTGCTTTTAATAAATAAATTTTTATTTTTGTGCAAATTAAAAAATGCATTTATGAGTTTTATTAAAGAATTTAAAGAATTTGCCATTAAAGGAAATGTGGTAGATATGGCAGTAGGGGTGATTATTGGAGGTGCTTTTGGTAAGATAGTGAGCTCTTTTATAGAAGATGTTATTACGCCTCTTCTTCTTACTCCAGCTTTAGAAGCTGCTAATTTGAAAAATATTGAAGAACTGACTCTTTTTGGAGGGGTTAAGTATGGAATGTTTCTTTCAGCGGTAATTAATTTTGTTATCATTGCTTTCATCTTATTCATGATGATAAAGGGAATTAATAAGCTTAAAAATGAAAAACCAGCTGATGAACCAGCAGCTCCTACGCAAGAGGAATTATTGGCTGAAATTAGAGATTTATTGAAAAATAAATAAGCAAATATATTTCATTTATAAAAGTTTAAAATTAACAAAAAACCCTCTCAAATTTGAGAGGATTTTTTTATTTCTTTAGTTTTATGGACAGGTTTTTTATCATGTCTTCGGACATTTCTTTTATTCCAAATTTATAGTTTAGTCCCCAGTCTCTTTTAGCGATGCTGTCATCTATGCTTTTTGGCCAGCTTTCTGCTATTTTTTGTCTAAAATCAGGTTCATAAGAGATTTCAAAATCAGGAATTATTTTTTTGATTTCTTCTACTAATTCCTCTGGTGTAAAGGACATTCCGCCCAAGTTATAAGATGTTCTTACTGAAATGTTTTCGCTAGGAGCTTCCATTAGTTTTATCGTTGCATCTATGGCGTCTTCCATATATAGCATAGGCATGGCTGTTCCTTTTTGGATAAAACTTGTGTATTTTCCTTTTTCTATTGCTTCATAGAAAATTTCTACGGCATAATCTGTGGTTCCTCCGCCCGCAGGCGTCTGCCAAGATATAAGTCCTGGGTATCGGATACTTCTGATATCCACATTGTGTTTTTGGTAATAGTATTCACATAGTTTTTCGCCTGCTACTTTGGTTACTCCGTAGATAGTAGAAGGGTTGAGTGCAACCTCTTGTTCTACATTATAAGGGGAAATTCCTCTTCCAAAAACAGCAATAGAACTTGGCCAAAATATCTTTTTGATTAGTCCATTTTTCGCCATTTCACATAGATGAAGTAAAGGGTCTAAATTTACATTCCAAGCCAAAATAGGCTGTTTTTCGGAAGTTCCTGATAGGAGGGAGGCTAGGTGATAGACAGTAGTGATATTGTATTCTTTGATGATTTTTTCTAATTCTTGGTGGTCAGTAACATCTAGTTTTATGTATTTTCCAGCGCTGTCTAGTCCTTCTTTTATATAAAGGTCAGAAGCTATTATGTTTTCCTTTCCATATACGCTGGCAAGTTTTGTTACTAATTCACTTCCTATTTGTCCATTGGCTCCAGTGATGAGAATTTTCTCCGTGTGTTCTTCCATTTTTATTCGTATTTTTCAGCAACGAAATTAAGAAAAATTCAAAAGATAAAAAAGTAAAAAACAAAAAACCTTTAACTATAAAGTTAAAGGTTTTAAA
>CAUSFO010000016.1:0-25144 GCA_963530895.1 uncultured Flavobacteriaceae bacterium
GTAAACCAAATACATGATTTTTGATAGTTTTTTTGATTTTTTCTATAAAAAATAAAAAAATTATCTTAAATTTGTTGAGCATTATTAAAATAACAATAAAATGAGTGATTACAAAGAACGCCAAGAAAATGAAATTTTTACAAAGGTGTTAAAAGCAGGAAGGAGAACTTATTTCTTTGATGTGAGAGAGACAAAAGCAGGCGACTACTACCTTACTATCACAGAAAGCAAGAAAAATTTTAATGAAAGTGGTGAAGCAACTTTTGAAAAACACAAAATCTATCTTTACAAAGAAGATTTCAAAGGTTTCTTAGAAATGTTTAATGAAACTAAAGATTTCATTATTGAACAAAAAGGAGAAGATGTAATTTCTGAAAAACATGACAAAGACTTCAAATCCCGTTCTTTCACAATAGATTCTGACGAGGATTTTTAAGAAATTATTTTTATTTATATAAAAAATGGAGCCGTTATAAAGCTCCATTTTCTATTTTAATTCAAATTCATCTCTGTCTAAAAGGACTTTAAATTTCTGTCTAAAAGAATTTAGTTTCTCCAAATCTATATTTGCTGATATGATATCTCCATTTTTCTCTGATATCTCTGTCCCATCTGCATAAAAGCAATGGGTGCTTTCTGGATAATTCAACCCAGAACCATCTATCCCTATCCTATTAACTCCGAATACAAACGATTGGTTTTCAATAGCTCTGGCTCTCAATAGTGTTTCCCACGCCAAAATACGAGGTTCTGCCCAGCTGGCTACATCTATCATCACATCATAGCCATCTACATTTCTAGCAAATACAGGAAATCTCAAATCATAGCACACCAAAAGCAAAAACCTAACTCCCTTATAATCAACCACCACACGCTCCTTCCCTGGTGTATAGATTTTGTCCTCTCCACCGAAAGAAAACAAGTGTTTTTTATCGTATTGATAAACTTTTCCAGAAGGTTCCACGAAATAAAACCTATTATAAAACTGTCCATTTTCCTTCACTGAAACACTCCCGCCTACTGCTGATTTTTTCTTCTCCGCAAAACGCTTCATCCATGCAAGGGTTTCACCTTTGCTATCTGCTACCTCTTCCGTATCAACACAAAATCCAGTAGTAAACATCTCTGGAAGAAGAAATATATCCGCTTGTTCATCTTTTAATTTTTCTTCAATGATATTGATATTTTCCTCTGGAGATTTCCATCGAATATCCAAATTTAACGCTGTTATTTTCATTTTTTCTGATTTTTGATTGTAAATCTATTATTTTTATTTTTAATCCAAAAATATTTAATAATGTTTTTATTACCTTTGCACGATTTTAATTTTAAATTTGATGGATTTAGCAATACAAATATTTCAGTTCATTCTAAGCATTTCTATTTTAGTAGCCCTTCATGAATTAGGGCATTATCTTCCTGCAAAGTGGTTCAAGACCCGCGCAGAGAAATTTTTCCTATTCTTTGACCCTTGGTTTTCTTTATTTTCAATGAAAAAAATCAATGGAAAATGGCAATACAAATTTTTCTCTAAAAATCAGCCTGATACAGAAGTCATCGAGATAGATGGAGAAAAAAAAGAAGTTCCTATCAATATAGAAAACCTGCCTGATAGTGATTGGAGAAAGCACCCAGAGAGCACAAAATGGGGCATCGGCTGGCTGCCTATGGGCGGCTATGTAAAGATAGCAGGAATGGTGGATGAAAGCATGGATACAGAACAACTGAAAAAACCTGCTGAACCTTGGGAATTCCGTAGCAAACCAGCTTGGCAAAGACTTATCATCATGCTTGGCGGGGTTACTGTCAATTTCTTTTTAGCTTGGATAATTTTCGCTTCATTGAGTTTCTTCAAAGGAGAAGTTTTCTATAATAATTCTAAAATGGAGAATGGAATTTCTGTAAATGAAGCAGGACAGAAAATGGGACTAAAACCAGGTGATAAAATCTTAAAAATAGATGGAAAACCTGCCCTGTCTTTCAATAATTCCGCAATAAATATGCTCTTTGCTGACCAAGTAACTGTAATGAGAGAGGGGAAAGAAGTAGCTTTTGATATCAATAAAGAAGGCGTTGGCGAAGTGCTAAAATCTGGCGGAAGAGGCTATATTGCTCCAAGAGTACCCGTAGTAGTAGATTCAGCAATTGCTGGTGGAGCAAAAGAAGCTGGTCTGATGAAAGGTGATAAAATCGTGGGAGTTAATGGTAAATCAATAATGTTTTTTGATGAACTAGCCACTACTCTTAATGAAAATAAAAATAAAAAAATCAGCCTAGAATTTATTAGAAACGGACAAAACCAAACTGCTGAGGCTAGTGTAGACAAGGAAGGTAAACTTGGCTTTAAAGTAGATGAAGCCCTAGCAATGGCTGTTTTGGAGAAAGCCAAAGAGACCAAAAACTTCGGTTTCTTTGAAGCAATAGGAAGAGGTTTTGAAAGAACAATAGAATCTCTAACTCAGCAGGTTAAACAATTTAAAATATTATTCAACAAACAAACCGAAGGCTACAAACAAGTTTCTGGACCGATCGGAATCGTGAAAATGATGCCTACAGAGATTGACTGGGTTGCATTTTGGAGTTTTACTGCGATGTTCTCCGTTTGGTTAGCATTCCTAAACCTGCTTCCTATCCCAGGACTTGATGGCGGGCATGTGGTATTTACCCTTTGGGAAATGATTACAGGAAAACCTGCTTCTCAGAAAGTGTTAGAATATGCACAAATGGCAGGAGTTATTTTCCTATTGTCTTTGATGGTGTTAATCTTTGGAAATGACATTGTTAAGCTAATCCTGAACAAATTTTAGAAAAAAATAATTACAAAAAGTTTCATAAAAATTTGGTGGATATAAAAAATGTTCCTATATTTGCATCACTAAAAATGAACAAAACGCCTTTTTAGCTCAGTCGGTTAGAGCATCTGACTGTTAATCAGAGGGTCGCTGGTTCGAGCCCAGCAAAAGGCGCCAAAAAAGAGTTATCAGATGATAACTCTTTTTTTTGTCCCTAAACCTTTTTACAAATTAAACATTTGTTTTATCCTATCGACTTTAGAAGGAACATTAACACCTTGTAAAACCAAAGATGTTTCTTTCCTTGCGTATTTACTATTTTCATCTCTAGAAGCTGATAGCCAATTGAAAGAGCCTTCGATAAGCAATCTATCATCCACGCAGATTGTCTTATTATGTATTCCTTTATAAATAATTAATTTCGCACCAGAATCTTTTAGTAATTTTCTTCCTTCTTGGGAGTGAGGTTTTAGCTTTCCATCTACTTTATCTAAATATTCATCTGTAAGTATTGTAACTTTTACTCCTTTGTTAGAAGTTTCTTTTATAAGTTCTGAAATACCATCTTCATTTATGGCATTTATGGAAATAAATGGTGAACTAATGATAATCTCATTAGCAGCAATTTTGAAACATTTTTTCAGAGCGTTTCTATGTTCTTCCAATGTGGTTAGATAGTTTACTTTATCTGTATTATCTGTAAACAAGGTATTTTTTGTATATACAAAAGTGTCATCCAAAGAACTATCAGGGTAAGTATATAAAAGCTCCGCCAGATTAGATGATGGTGTGTTTTGCCCCTGCTTAAAAATAACCATATTACCAAATACCAAGAAAGAATGTTTAGCTCTAGTCAATGCTACATTCAGCATGTTATTTTTCCCTCCATAATTCATAAACAAAGGCTTATTAGGATCTGAATCAGTAGGAGAAAACAATATAATTGGTTTCTCTGCTCCCTGTAAAGCATGCACAGTTCCCACAGTCATATAGTTAGACAATTCCTGAGACAAATTGATTCTAATCAGATTCTTTATATAATCTCTTTGAGCTGAATATGGAGTAATTATCGCGACAATATCTTGTAAAGGTTTATTATAAGCCTTTTCAAGTTTTTCTTTCTGGTCCTTTAACCACAATATAATCGTATTCGCTTCAGCAATATTTCTATTACTAGAATTATATTTCTCACAAAATCCATTAATATGCAAATATCCCACACTGGGAAGATTATGAGATTTTGTATGAGATTTTCCTCCTCTAAGAATGAGGCTATTCTGGTACACATACTTATTGGAATAATGAATAATTGGGTCTATACACCTTCTATGCTCTCTTAGTAACACCCCATCTTTAACCTCCCCATTATTAGTTTGATAAGTGAAATGAGACTTGTATAAAGCTAATTTCATCACACTTCCACTAGAGGCTAAATATCCACAATCCCTAAAAAATTTAAACTGTTCTTCCGATTCTATTATATGATATTTTTCTGCATTTTTATAATCCACAAATTCTGAAACTCCCCAAATCGGTTCTATCTGATATATATCTCCTACCACAAGAAGTTTTTTTGTAAATACAAAAGACGGAATGGCAACTTCTGGCGATACCTGCCCTGCTTCATCCACAATCATGAAATCAAAGAGGTCATTATAAAAAACATTTCCTTCCGAAACCGAGTAATAAGAACAATATCTAGGCAGTGTATGAAAAGTAGAAATAAAAAGAGGCGTTAACTTTGCTATTCTTTCTAGTTTTACTTTGTATTTATTTTTACTTCTTTCATTTTTGCTAGCCGCTGTGTCTTTATTAGATTGTTCTTTTATAAACTCAACCTCCCTATAATGAACACACAACCAGAATAATTTATGTCTTAGAGAAATATCCAGCTTCACTGCCATATCTTCAATACAGTTTAGTCCTTGATATTCATCTTTTGTTTTTTCTATTAAATTATCCCATTTGTGCTGATATTCCTTGTTCCACAGTTGTATTTTAGAGGTATAATTTTGATGTCTTTTCTTAGACTCCTCTAATATATTTTCCAATTGTGCGAGTGTGTTTTCTAAATGTTTTAGTTGTTTTTGTGCATCTAAAACTAACTCATCTGTAGCAGATTGTACTTCAAAATAATTATAAAATTTTGTTTGTGGAGAATACAGCTCCAGATGCTCTTTAAGTATCAACTTAAATGCATTTTCTTTAATCTTTTTAAAGTTAGCAAAAGGAAGATGTTTTATATCAAAAGGAAAACTTTGGTACTTTTCTTCTAAGAGTTTCTTATATTCCTCTAAAGAACCGATGAGTGATTTTGTCTTTTGAATATCCTGCTGAACATCTTCTATATTGTGAAATATCTCATCTTCATTATTAAAACCTTTCGCTTTCAAAAGAGCTGGAATGGTATATTTCAAAAGAGCCGCATTTGTATAATCATCTATCTCTTTTTTACACTCTTCTATAAGTTCTCTCAAATATGCTAGTACACTCTCTATATTGGTGTTTTTTGAAAAATCATAGTTAAGATGATGATGTTTTACATACTCCTCAAACTTATCAATTACATATTCTACACATTCTCTGATATTTATTTCCTCGTCCATCTGATATACAAAACCTTCTGTAAAAAATGGACTTGTAGCACACTGATATTTTTTTAACTCTTCTGATTTTTTGGATGTCCCTGTAAGATATAACCCAAATGAATTCACTCCTAGCAACCACCTCTCTTGTAATACATCCTTTGATTTATTTTCAAGTTTCATACTATCCAAAATATTGGTTATAGCTTGGTTATTAGAAGAACAACCTACAATGAGTGGTGGTGGAGTATTATTTAGCACTCCATTAACTAAACTATTAGCAATAAAACTTTGTAAAATCGTTGTTTTTCCTGTACCAGGAGGTCCATTAATCGCGAAAATATCCGAATGATTTTCATATTGAGATTTTGCGAATGCTTCTCTCTGTGATTTAGATAGAGGAAACTCCTCTCCCATATGTCCATAATGATTCGGAATGAGAACATCCTCAATATCTTTGGTGTCATTTATTTTTTGAAAATCGTTAGTATCTAACATCATTTCCAAAATATTATAATTAACCTTAGAATTATTTTTATAAATCAAGTCATTATAAAGAGCAAGAATATGTTTAGTAGTATTGACATCTTCATATTTACATATTCTAAATTTAATTACACCTTGTTGATAATCTGTGTATTTCTTATCCGTTATTTTATTAAAATACGCCTCACAATCTTCCCAATATTGCCCCCATGTATTTCTATTAAAATCAAAGTTTGATGACTCAGAATCTACCTTGGCCATTTCAGCTATGGTAGGACTATCTTTAGGATTTGGGTTTAGATATTCCCTTAAAAAAGCAGGTCTTTCATCTTGTTTTGGAGGAAAAAGTTTTCCATCTTGCCGTAAATAGGCAGGAATCCAATAAGGATAATGGATTTCAGAATCACCTTCAAATTCTGTATGCTCCTTTGAGTTTTGAATAAAAATAGGCGCTATCTCTATTTTATTAAATTTAACAGAGTCTATCTCGTTACCCTTTTTACCCAAATTAATAACTTCAAAAAATGCATCTTCATCATCATACAAAGCATCCACCTGATTCACATCCTCTATGTACTCCCCTATACTAAAAGAATACATATTTTTCTCATCCCAAACCTGTTTAAGCTCTACTTCAGAAAGCTGCTCTATATCGAAGCTTTTTCTATTCAGTGGACCTCCTAAATATGCATATTTACTCCCCCTAGAAGAATCTATCAAAGATGCTCTGTAATATTTCAACCAATTTTTAAATCTCTCATTAGTCATAACTCATCATACTTATTCCATTACATTTTTTATTCTTATTTCTACACTAATTTTTCAGAATCATTTTTATTTTTTGCTTGTAGAATTTCCTTTATTTGGATCTTCTATTCTATTCCCCTATTTGCTCCATGCATATACTTTCGTGGGATTTTCTTTTATAAGTTTTTCATTTCGCTCAAAGAGGGCTTTTGCGAGATTTTCATCTTTTGTGGCTTTTAGATAATATTCTTTGGCTTTTTGCAGGTCTTTTTTAAATTTAATCCCCGCATGATACATTGCTCCCAGCGAGGAAAGACTCATTTCTTCGCCAATGGCTTCCCCTTTTCTGAACCATTCCACCGCCTTGTCATAGTTCTTTGGTAAATCTCCACCGAGCGTGTAGAGGTATCCGAGATTATAGATAGCTTTCGGATTTCCTAAATTGGCTGCTTTTTCCATCCATTCTATTCCTTGCTGGGTATTTTTCACTTGTGGATTGTCTTGCAGATAGATAAAAGCTATATTATTCATCGCGTCCACATCACCCAGATTAGACGCTATTTTATACCATTTTAAGGCTTTTGTAAAGTCTCCTTTATTTTCTCCTTTGTCATTATAATAAATATAAATCATACCCAAATAATTGGGAAAAGCTACCTCGGCAGGGAAATTCTCATGCCCCCAAGTGTAGAGTTCTATGGCTTTTGGGATATTTTGTTTTACTTCCTCTCCTTTAAGGTAAAAATAAGCAACTTGCACTAGTCGTTGTTTGTCTTTGGTCATTTTCACTGATTTTTCTATCAGCTCCAAATTTTTCTCGTAGTTTTTCTCCACGCCCCAGCCCATATAATACATATACGCCAAGTTATCCATCGCAGAGGAACTCCCCAGATTAGCTCCTTTTTGGAAAAGCTCTATTGCTTTTTTGTAATCTTGCTTCACACCTGTGCCATCTCGATACAGAAGCCCTAAATTATTACAAGCATCTGCATGATTGGATTTCACAGCTTTTTCTAACAATTTCATAGCTTTTCCATAATCTTGTTTCACTCCAGCCCAGCCTTTTATGTAAATAGTACCAAGTGTGTTCAGAGATTCTGCATAGCCTTTGTCAGCTGATTTTTGGAACCACAGCAGCGCTTTTTCATTGTCCTGTGGATAGCCCTTTTCTCCCATAAAATAGGATGATGCAAGATAATACATCGCTTCTACATCCCCTTTTTCGGATTTTTTCAACAAGTCATCTTGAGCTTGCATCAATCCAGAAAAGAAAATTAAAACTACTGGCAATAAAGTTCTCATAGTAAATATTTTTTGTTATTTATTTGTTTTATAATAATTTATCAGTCCATTCGTAGAAGAATCATGGGAAGAAATTTTATCAGAATTGGTAAGTTCGGGTAAAATTCTATTTGCGAGGACTTTTCCAAGTTCTACCCCAAATTGGTCAAAACTAAAAATATTCCAAATCACTCCCTGAACGAATATTTTATGCTCATACAAAGCGATAAGCTGCCCCAGCGAAAAAGGATTTAATTCTTTGAATAAAAATGAATTCGTCGGAATATTTCCTTGGAAAATCTTATAATTTACCAGCTTTTCTATTTCAGAAACAGATTTATTGGTTTTCTGTAATTCATCTAAAACCTGCTCTTTGTCCTTTCCAAAAGCTAAAGCCTCTGTCTGCGCAAAGAAATTCGCCAAAAGTTTTTCCTGATGGTCAGCAACCAAATTACAAGACTTCGCATAAGCGATAAAATCCGACGGAATCAGCTCCGTTCCCTGATGAATAAGCTGATAGAAAGCGTGCTGCCCATTAGTCCCTGGCTCTCCCCAGATAATCGGCCCAGTTTCGTAATACACAAATTCTCCATTTCTATCCACGGACTTACCATTACTCTCCATATCGCCCTGCTGAAGGTAGGCAGGAAAACGGTCAAGATACTGTGAATAAGGCAAAACTGCGTGCGAACTTGCATCAAAAAAATTTCTGTACCAAATGCCCAGCAATGCCATCAACACTGGAACATTTTCGGAAAAATCTGCTTTTTGGAAATGAATATCCGTGTCGTTAGCTCCTTTTAAAAGTTGTTCAAAATTATCATAACCAATTGATAACACTATACTTAGACCGATAGCCGACCAAAGCGAATAGCGACCACCAACCCAGTCCCAAAATTCAAAAATATTTTCTTCTGCGATTCCAAATTTCTTAACCTCAGAAACATTAGTAGAAAGCGCCACAAAGTGCTTTGCTATATCTCCCTGACTGCCAGATTTCAAGAACCAATCCTTCGCAGAATGGGCATTGGTCATGGTTTCCTGTGTGGTGAAGGTTTTAGAAGCAATAATGAATAGCGTAGTCTCTGGGTTGAGGTTTTTAAGCGTTTCGGCTAAATGATTTCCGTCTACATTAGACACGAAATGCACATTCAGCCTTGTTTTAAAATGTTTCAATGCAGAGCAGACCATCACTGGCCCTAAATCCGAGCCACCAATCCCAATATTCACCACATCCGTGATTTCCTTTCCAGAAAACCCTCTGTGTTCGCCCGAAATCACCTTTTCTGAAAAAGTTTTCATCTGAGAGAGAACTCTTTTCACATCGGGTTTTATATCTTTCCCATCCACTAAAATCGGCTGGTCAGAAAAATCCCTCAAAGCCGTGTGGAGAACCGCCCTTCCCTCAGTTTCATTTATTTTTTCGCCTGAAAACATTGCAGAAATTGCTGTTTTTAGTTCGCATTCTTCAGCCAACTGAAGCAAAAGATTTTTTACCTTTTCATCGATTAAATTTTTAGAAAAATCAAACAAAAAGTTTTCTCTTTTTATAGAAAATTCTTCAAAACGATTAGGATTTTCAGCGAAAAGCTCCCTCAAATCAAAGTTTTTTTCAGCAAAATATTCATTCAGACCTTTCCAAGCCTTGGTCTGGGTAGGGTTTATTTTTGGTAGCATAAATTTTAATTATTAAAAAACACAAATTTAGTCTTTTAAATTGAAAAAATCCCTGCACACAGCAGGGATTTTCATCATTTATTTTTCTTCTTCTTTTTTCTCTGATTTTTTCCAGAATTTCTTTCTGTTTTTCCAAACAAAGATTCCTAAAACGCCAGCTAAGATAAACATCCATGCGTTTGCAGCCAGTATTAAGAACTTCTGGAATCCATAGAATCCATCTACAAAAGCTTCTTTAAAATCATACCAAAAACTTCCTTTGTATTTATCTTCCAAACTTCTGATATTCGGCATTTCCTCTTGAGAAATCTTAAATTTCGGCTCGGAAAGATAGATGCTCACCGTGCTATATTTCAGTTCATCAGCAAGATTGAAATCATTTATTTTCTGATAATTAAGCTCTCGCTCGTTATCATTTGTTACTTCTGCATTTTTAGTTGTATTGGTTTGCTGGGAAAGTTGGTTTTTATGTTTCTCCATTCTTTGTTTTTCCAGTTCCGCCATTTTTACATTAACACTCACATCTTCAGCTGTGATGGTGCGTTCTCGGAGAAAAATACTCTTGTCATTCAGTAATTTTAGGAAATCGGACAATTTCTCAGTCGGTACCCGCACCTCCATTTGGTTTTTAGTGGTGTATTTACGGACATATAGAGATTTTTCTTCTGACTGAGGGAAGATATTTTCCTCCAAAACATCACTACGATAATTACTACTCGTCACAAAACCACCCATTTCCTTCAATGTATTTTCTATGTAGATAGTCGCCTGATATACATCTGAAACATCCATATCTACATTTGCTTTTCGCACGAACTTCTTACCCTCCACTTCTTGAGAGGCAGCCATAGATATAGGTGCAGTAGCACTATCCGCAACAGCTTCTGATTCTAAGTTTTTTAAATCAGTCGCTGCATAAGCCGCTTCTGACTCATTTTTTTTAGCACAGGAAGCTATCATAAAGACAGCCATAAAGACCACTACTGAATTTCTAAATACTCTTTTCATATTCTTATTTTTTTTGAATTATTGGTACAAATTTCCATCAAATTCCTTGACAATTATTGTAAATTGGTTTTAAAACTACTGAAAATTGGTTTTACAAATTTATAATATTGATTGTCTTTGATTTGTAAAAAAACTTTATCCCAAATATAGCATATTTATTTGATTTTTCCAGCCAATAAATTCAAAATTTTCCAACCTTGTTCATCTATTTTTTTCAGAAATTTAGCAATAATCACAGCCAGTAAGACATTTAAATCAAAATAAACCAATGTAAATTTTCCCTAAAAATAGGAATGAAAAAATACACCAAAGACGAGCTGATTCCTTGTGCGAAATAGAAAAATATCGCATTCTGACCTATGTAGGAAAGCAGATTTTCTTTCTGAAATTTTAGCCTATTATAAAAGATAAAAACCATCGCTAAGGAAACAAAAGACCAAACGATATAAGGGATTTTCGGCGGGAATTTCTGTTTATTAAGCTGGTAAAAAATATTTGTCCCATAGCTCCAAAACATTCCCACAAGGCTGAGCAGCACAAAACCGATTAAAAGCAGAACTTGGGAATTGGAAAGTTTCTTGTTTTTCAGCTGGTAAGCCACAAGAAAAACCATCAAATAAAAAACCGTATAGCCCACCTGTCCAGTGGGATAAAAATCTGGATTAGAATTAAAAATAAATATAAAAACCACGCAAAAACCTACAATCCACCAAATGTATTTTGAGAAAAACCTCAGCACAATGACTCCAAAAAAAGTAACAATGTAGTAAGTTTTCAAATACCAAAAACTACCCATCACTACAGGAAAGACATCACAGCTGCTATACTGATGCAGCCACCAGTTTCCCAAGACTTTGAAATCAAAAGGCTGGCTCAGGCTGTTCTCCGTATATTTAGGACCGAATGCCAGAAAGAAATTTTGGTATGTTTCTTTATCAAAAAAAGACTACAAAAAAACCTTGAAAAAACTATCAAAAAAGAACAATCCTGTCACGAAAATCATATAGGTGATTTGTAATTTCAGCAGTCTGCGAAAGGTTTTATCAAGATTCCCAGAAGAAGTCAATCCACTGAGTGCGAAGAAAATAGGCACATCAAAAAGCAGACTGAAAATCCTAATTTCATTAGAAATATAAAACTGCCCAGACCAAAAAACAGTGTGAATAAAAACAATGGACAAAGTCGCCAAGCCCTTTGCGTAATCAATGTATAAATCTCTTTTCATCAAAAGCGAGAATTTTTAGCCAAAAATAAAATTTTTAATTAAAATTTATCACTTCTGAATAATATTTAGTAAATTTGTGCATCATTTAAAAACAAAAATTATGTTTAAAAAAGTAATTTATTTAGGTCTTATGGCAGGAGCAATTCATTTTGCTGATGCTCAAAAAATCAATTTAGGAAAAGCACTAGATGCAGGTGCAAAAGGAGTAAAAGCATTGACTTTCTCCAACGCTGATGCAGCAAGACTTTCTAAAGAATCTGTGGACTGGATGGATAATAACAATCCAGTAGCTGACAAAAACAGCCCTTACACAAAAAGACTAAACCGTCTTTTCGGAAAACACAAAAACCAAGATGGACTTACTTTAAATTATAAAGTATATGTAGTAAGAGACATCAATGCTTTCGCTGCTGCTGATGGAAGCGTGAGAGTTTTCTCTTCTCTTATGGATATCATGACAGATGATGAGCTTTTGGCTGTTATCGGGCATGAAATCGGGCATGTGAAAAACGAAGATACTAAAGACGCTATCAAATCTGCATACACCAGAGCTGCCCTTGTAGATGCTGCTGGAGCTGCAAGTAACACAGTATCAAAACTTAGTGACTCTCAGCTAGGAAGCATGGCAAATGCGTTCTTAGATTCTTCTCACAGTAGAAAACAAGAAAGCCAAGCGGACGACTATTCATACCAATTCATGAAGTCTAACGGTTATGATGTAGTAGGAGCTTACACTGCATTCAAAAAATTAGAACTTCTAGCAGGAGGTGCTAAAGAAAATGGATTCCAAAGAATGTTCAACTCTCACCCAGACAGTGGAAAAAGAGCTGAAGCGATTAAGAAAAAAGCAATAAAAGACGGACTTTGGAAAGATCCAGGAACAATAGAACTTCCAAAAACTAAAATCGTTCAAAAATAAAATAAAAACTTCTCTCGGATTTGAGAGAAGTTTTTTTATTAAAAAAGTGATAGGATTTTTGTAGTAGAAAAAAAAAACTTATATTTGCAAACTAATTTTAAAATTAAATACTTATAACAATGTTTGCAATCGTAGAGATAGCGGGGCTTCAATACAAAGTAGAGCAAGACCAAAAGTTATTTGTGAACCGTTTAGCAGGAGACAAAGGAGCAAAAGTTTCTTTTGACAAAGTTCTTTTAACTTCTAACGGAACTGTAACAGTAGGCGCCCCAGCTGTAAAAGGAATCGCTGTAGAAGCAGAGATTTTGGATCATGTCCAAGCTGATAAAGTAATCGTTTTCAAAAAGAAAAGAAGAAAAGGTTACAAAGTAAAAAATGGTCACAGACAACAGTTGACTCAGATTCAGATTACTTCTATCACTGGTTTTTCAGGAGGAGCTAAGAAGAGTGCAAAGGAAACTGCTAAGCCAGAAGCTGCTGATGCAGATAGAGACACTGTAGATTTCAGCGAAGACCATGAACTTAACTACAAATTGAAAAAGTTCAACCTTTCTCAGTCTAAAGAAAACAGAGAAACTCTAGTATCTCTTGCTGAAGGAAAAGCAACTCTTCCTCATGCAGAAGTAGATGCTTTGATTGAGAAAAACATCGCTAAATTTAAAGAATTAAAAAAGTAATAAACCCTTAAAAACCATAAAATAAAATGGCACACAAGAAAGGAGTTGGTAGTTCCAAAAACGGTAGAGAGTCTCACTCTAAAAGATTAGGCGTGAAGATTTTTGGTGGTCAGGAAGCTATTGCTGGGAACATCATTGTAAGACAAAGAGGTACTCAGCACCATCCAGGTGAAAATGTAGGAATGGGTAAAGACCATACATTATTTGCTCTTGTAGATGGTAAAGTAGTTTTCACTAAAAAGAGAGATAACAGATCTTTTGTATCTGTAGAACCAAATGCTTAAGAAGCATTGATAAAAATCCAAAAAGCCTTAGTTTTCCACTGAGGCTTTTTTATATGAATATAAATCGATTTTATTATGAATAACGATATTTTACTGAATATTGCCAGTGAATTCGGGACACCTTTGTATGTATATGATGCTGAATCTATTAAAAATCAATACCAAAATTTGACTTCAGCTTTTCCCGAAAAAACAAAATTTTTCTACGCTTGTAAAGCATTGACCAATATCAACATATTAAAATATGTAAATCAACTAGGCACAAACCTTGACTGTGTTTCTATCAACGAAGTCAAACTCGGACTAAAGGCAGGTTTTTCTCCTGAGAAAATCTTATTCACGCCTAACTGCGTAGACCTCACCGAGATAGAGGAAGCTATGAAATTGGGAGTTCATATCAACATTGACAATATTTCCATTTTAGAACAGTTTGGGAATAAATACAGCGATTCCTACCCTATCTTTATCAGAATAAATCCTCACATATACGCAGGAGGAAACCACAAAATATCTACGGGACATATTGACTCCAAATTTGGGATTTCTATCCATCAGCTTCGCCATATAGAAAGATTAGTAAAATCCACAAAACTGAATATTGAAGGGCTGCATATGCATACAGGTAGCGAAATCCGTGACCCTGATGTATTCCTACAAGGAATGGAAATTATGTTCGAATTAGTGGAGCATTTCCCTAATTTGAAATACATTGACATGGGCAGCGGTTTTAAAATTTCTTACCACTCAGATGATATGGAAACAGACATCGCTTTACTTGGTAAAAAAGTGGAAGACGCTTTCCTTAGCTTCTGTAAAGAAAACAATAAAGAGTTGGAGCTTTGGTTCGAGCCAGGGAAATATTTGGTGGGAAAATCTGGGCATTTCTTGGTAAATGCCAATGTTATTAAACAAACTACAGCTACGGTTTTCGTGGGAGTAAATTCTGGGTTTAACCACCTCATCAGACCCATGTTCTATGATTCCTACCACATCATAGAAAACCTCTCTAACCCTACAGGAACGGAGAGAATCTACACCGTGGTGGGAAATATCTGTGAGACAGACACTTTCGCTTGGGATAGAAAACTCAATGAAGTCCGCGAAGGAGATATTCTGGTTTTCAGAAATGCAGGCGCGTATGGTTTTGAGATGAGTTCCAACTTTAATTCGAGACTAAAACCAGCCGAGGTTTTTTGGCTAAATGACAAAGCACACCTCATTAGAAAAAGAGAAGTTTTTGATGATTTATTAAAAAATCAAATAGAAGTTCTGTAAGTGAATTTTTTAGGAATAGAAAATTTTCTACTTAAATCTGTCAATTTGGCAGAAATTTTATATCTTCGTAAAAAATTAGAATGTGGAAAAAAAGTACATAGACGAAACGCGCCAAGGCGAAGCCTACGCAATAGCAGACATTGAAGGAAATACTAAAAAACTTTTTTTAGAAAGTTATGGCTGTCAGATGAATTTTTCTGACTCCGAAATTGTGGCTTCCATTTTACAAAAAAACGGCTACAATACTACTACAGTTTTGGAGGAAGCGGACTTGATTTTACTTAATACCTGCTCAGTTCGGGAAAAAGCAGAGCAGACTGTAAGAATGCGACTTTCGCAGTTTAAAACCCTTAAAAAAGAAAAGCCAAGCCTTACTGTGGGAGTTTTAGGATGTATGGCGGAGCGATTGAAAACCAAACTTTTAGAAGAAGAACATTTGGTGGATTTGGTCGTAGGGCCAGATGCCTACCGAGACCTACCTAACCTTTTGAAAGAAACTTCGGAAGGGCGTGATGCCATCAATGTAATACTTTCCAAAGAAGAGACTTATGCCGACATCAGTCCTGTGCGTCTGAGCGGAAATGGCGTAACTGCTTTCGTGACGATTACCCGTGGATGTGACAATATGTGCACTTTCTGCATCGTGCCTTTCACTCGTGGAAGGGAAAGAAGCCGAGACCCTCATTCTATTATCAACGAATGCAAAGAGCTTTGGGAAAATGGTTATAAGGAAATCACACTCCTTGGGCAGAATGTAGATTCCTACCTTTGGTATGGTGGCGGTGCAAAAAAAGATTTTGACAAAGCTTCCGAGATGCAAAAGGCAACTGCTCTACATTTCGCACAGCTGCTGGAAATGGTAGCTCAGGCCGTTCCTGAGATGAGAATTCGTTTTGCGACTTCCAATCCGCAGGATATGAGTCTGGATGTCTTCCGTATGATGGCAAAATATGACAACATTTGTAAATATGTGCATTTGCCAGTACAAAGCGGGAGCGATAACATGCTGAAAGCCATGAACCGCCAGCACACCCGCCAAGAATATTTAGATCTAATAAAAGAAGCGAAAAAAATTGTTCCAGATATTGCCTTTTCACAGGATATTATGGTCGGTTTCTGCGGAGAAACAGAGCAGGACCACCAAGATACGCTTTCCCTAATGAGAGAAGTGGAATACGACTACGGCTATATGTTCGCCTATTCAGAAAGACCGGGAACACCTGCACACAAGAAGATGAAGGACGATGTACCAGCCGATGTAAAACAACGCAGACTCTCCGAGGTGATTGCCTTGCAGGGCGAACTTTCCACCATGAGAATGAAAGGATATGTAGGCAAAAACCACGAAGTGCTGATAGAGGGAATTTCCAAAAAAGACCCTAACCAATGGAGAGGCCGAAACTCCCAAAATGTAGTAGTCGTTTTTGACAAACAAGATGGCCAAAAGATAGGCGATACGGTCTCTGTATATGCCTATGACAACACACAGGGAACGCTCATTGGAAGGGTGATTTAATTCAAAATATTAAAGTTAATTTAACTTCAAAAATGTCTGACTTACAAAACATAAAAAACCGCTTCGGTATTATCGGAAATTATCCCGCGCTAAACAGAGCGCTGGAAAAAGCGATACAGGTAGCCCCTACGGATATTTCGGTTTTGGTCATCGGAGAAAGTGGTACTGGGAAGGAATTTATCCCAAAAATCATCCACTCCGAATCCAAACGCAAACACCAGCCCTACATCGTGGTAAACTGCGGTGCTATCCCAGAGGGAACGATAGATTCGGAGCTTTTCGGGCATGAGAAAGGCGCTTTTACGGGAGCAACCAGCACGAGGAAAGGTTATTTCGAGGTGGCAGACGGTGGTACTATATTCTTGGATGAGGTGGGCGAACTTCCTTTGCAGACGCAGGTTCGTTTGCTTCGTGTTTTGGAAAGTGGAGAATTTATGAAAGTTGGTTCCTCGCAAATCCAAAAAACCAATGTAAGAATAGTAGCGGCAACGAATGTAAATATGATGAATGCCATTCAAGAAGGGAAATTCCGTGAAGATTTGTATTACAGACTAAATACCGTTCAGGTGGATATGCCGCCACTCCGCGAGAGAAAAGGCGATATTCATTTGCTGTTTAGAAAATTTGCCATAGACTTTGCCGAAAAATACAGAATGCCTGAACTAATCCTCACAGAAGATGCAGTGCGGTATTTGGAAAGCTACTCATTCCCTGGGAATGTCCGCCAGCTGAGAAATTTGGTGGAACAGATGACCGTGGTGGAACAGAGCAGAACCATTAGCGCCGAAAGACTTGCAGAATATATCCCTGCGGACAATAGACTTCCTGTGGTTTCTAATCATTCTAAAACGAATAATAATTCTGATTTCAGTTCGGAAAGAGAAATTATGTATAAAATTCTCTTTGATATGAGAAATGATATCAATGATTTGAAATCTTTGACTTCAGAACTCATCAAGAACCGAGGGACAGGAGAATTCTCTATGCACGAACAGAATCTAATCAATAGAATTTACACGCCTGAGGTGTCTTCTACAAACCCTAGTTCGCTCCTTTATTTCGAAACACCGCCAACTGAAATACAAAATCCGACCATCATCACAAGGTCTGATATGGAAAATTATAACAATATAGAGGACATAGAATTAGAAGAAGCTCAGCCAGAATCTTTATCTTTGCAGAATAATGAACGAGACCTCATCATAAAAGCGTTGGAAAAACACAATGGAAGAAGAAACAAGGCAGCGGATGAGCTCGGCATTTCGCAGAGAACGCTTTATAGAAAGATAAAACAATATAATTTAGAAGACTGATGGGAAATTTTATCACTAAAATAAAACTAAAAATCGTCCTGATGACAGCTGCCGTGGGAATAGTCCTTTCCTCGTGCTACAGCTTCACAGGGTCTTCGCTCAGTCCTGAAACGAAAACGATTTTAATCAAAAATTTTCCGAACAATGCCGCTTTGGTAAATTCTGATTTGAGCCAAGATTTCACGATGGCATTACAAAAAATGTTTTTGCAGAGAACCTCGCTCAAAGGGACTTCTGAAAACCCTGATATCCTGATAGAAGGCTATATCTCGGATTACAGCATCACG
The DNA here is from genome assembly GCA_963530895.1 of uncultured Flavobacteriaceae bacterium. Taxonomy (GTDB): domain Bacteria; phylum Bacteroidota; class Bacteroidia; order Flavobacteriales; family Weeksellaceae; genus JABCPE02. The sequence goes on from CAUSFO010000016.1 coordinate 18,073, forward strand.
CCGACATCTATTTCTTCTACTACGATAGGGGCAACGGAGGCTGCACAAAACAAACTTACGATTACTGTACATGTAAATTATGAAAACAAAATAGAGCCCGAGAAAAATTTTAATAAAACTTTTTCTGGAGAGGCTACATTTAGTAGTGATTTGGATATCAATGCTATAGAAAGCAGCCAAGTAAGAATAGTGAATGAAAGAATTATTAACCAGATTTTTAATGAAATTGTAGCAAATTGGTAATGGAAACAAGAATAATAGACCTTATAAAAAACCCTGAAACTCTTAGGGTAGAGGATTTAAACTTATTGGAAACAGAAATAGAAAAATTCCCTTATATGCAGAGTTTGAGGGCTATTTATCTTTTGGGTATTCATCGTTTTTATAATGAACATTTCCCAAAAGAATTAGCAAAAACCGCTGCCTATACGACAGACAAGAGAATTTTGTACAATTTGATTAACAAAACCAATGAAAACAGGGCTGCTGCCTTAGTAGAAAAGGCGTTTCCTTTCAAAACAGAACTCACTACAAAAGCTCCTAAAATTCAAGAGACTAAAGTTGTGGAAAATACTGATTTGGTTGTTGAAACACAATCTGAGGAAATCAGTGAGCCAGTATCTTTTGTAGAAGAAAATACAAACGAGGAACAACAAGCAACAAATATTGAAACTACTTCTATACCAGATGTTTCACCTGTGGAAGGACCTCAGTATAGCGCTTCTTCTCCAGAAAAAAGTGAGTATGAACAGAAAAAACTAGCCATCGATGAATACATCGCTGCTGAAATGGCTAAACTAAAATCTGGAGTTGCTACAGAAGAGCCTTCTACTGCTGAAAAAGAAGAAAATATTGAAACAGCTAAAACTATTAGCGAAGAAGTTGAAGTTGAAGAGGTTAAAGCCGAGGAAATCTCGCCAATAGAAATAATAGAAGAAAAAGAAGTTGAAGTTGAAGTTGAAGTTGAAATTGAAGCTGAATCTATTGTTGAAGAAGAGAGGTTTTCCGCAGAAGAATTGGCTAGTCCAAGTACATTTAACCTGAAAAAGCCTAAAGAAACAACGATTGATTTCTATAACAGAAAACAAACCGGTTTCGTAGAGGAAACTTCTGCACCAAAAGAAGATTACTACTCTTCAGCAAAAACAGTTGAGGAAAATTCAACCAAAGAAACAACTGTTGATTTCTATACTAAAAAACAAACAGAGCCAGTAGAGGAAGCTCCTGCACAAAAAGAAGGTTATTATTCTGTAAAACCTGTTTCTGAAAGCCCAGCTGAAGATGAAGCAAAAGAAACATCGATTGATTTTTATGCTCAAAAACAAACTAAATCCATAGAGGATACTCCTGCACAAAAAGAAGATTTTTATTCAGCTAAAACAACTTCGGAAAGTTCAGCTGAAAAAGAAGAAAGAGAAACAACGATTGATTTCTATGCCAGAAAACAAACTGGTTTCGTAGAAGAAGCTCCTGCGCAAAAAGAAAATATTTACTCTTCAGAAAGTTCAACTGAAAACGAAGCAAGAGGAACAAACATTGATTTTTATGCTTCTAAAATAGCGGTTTCTGATGCACAAGAAGAGCAAAAATCAGCTTATTCTCCTGTGGATATTTATCAAAAAACAATTGATACAGAAAACACTGAAAAGGATGAGCCAGTGGAAGTTTATAAAAACCCTGTAGATTTCTATTCTTCTCAGAATAAACCTGTTCAAGAAGAGGAAAATGTTTCTGCAACGGAAGATGTAGCAGACAGCGAAAAACCAGAAATAGAACCAGTAAAAGTTACAGAGGTAGTGAAACCAGCTTCTAATAGCAATGTAACTTCGTTCATCAGTACTTGGAAAAGTTGGCTAAAAATAGACCGTTCAGAAATCGTTACTCCTTCTGAACAAGACAAAAAAGCTGCAATCATTGACAAGTTCATAGAAAATAATCCAAAAATATCTCCAATAAAAGATGATGTAGATTTTATTGTAAAGGAAAAGAGCAGTGATATTTCCCACCTAATGACAGAAACCCTCGCTCAGCTTTATGTAGAACAAAAACTCTACACCAAAGCCATCCAAGCTTACAAAATTCTTCAAGAAAAACATCCAGAAAAAACGGAAGAATTCGAAGAAAGAATAGAGGAAATTAAAAAATCAAGAAACATTAAGTAAAATAAAAAAGCCTTCAAAATTTGAAGGCTTTTCTTTTTTTATTGAAAGAGGAATTAAACTACTCCTTGTGCAAGCATAGCATCAGCAACTTTTACGAAACCTGCGATGTTCGCTCCTTTTACATAGTTTACATATCCATCTTCTTCTTTTCCGTATTTTCTACATACTTCATGGATTCCTCTCATGATCGTTTGTAGTTTTTCGTCTACTTCTTCTGCAGACCAGCTCAAACGGATAGAGTTCTGTGTCATCTCTAGACCAGATGTCGCTACTCCACCAGCGTTAGATGCTTTCCCTGGAGAGAATAATAATTTATTTTCCAAGAACAGCTCCATTGCTTCTAATGTACAAGGCATGTTCGCAGCCTCAGTTACGCACTTACATCCATTCGCTACTAAGTTTTTAGCATCATCAATATTAAGTTCGTTCTGAGTAGCAGCAGGGATAGCCACATCACACTTCACTTCCCAAGGGCGTTTTCCAGCGAAGAATTTAGCATTTGGATATTTTTTGACATAATCCTCTGCTCTGTTGTTTCCGCTAGCTCTTAGTTCTAGTAAGAAGTCGATTTTATCTCCGCTTACTCCTTCTTCATCATATACATATCCATCAGGACCAGAGATAGTTACTACTTTACCTCCTAAATCATTTACTTTTTTAACAACTCCCCAAGCCACATTTCCGAAACCTGATACAGTCACGATTTTACCTTTGATGCTTTCTCCTTTAGTTTTAAGCATTTCTTCAGCAAAATATACAACTCCGAAACCTGTAGCTTCTGGTCTAATCAATGAACCACCGAAAGAAAGACCTTTTCCTGTCAATACTCCTGTGAATTCATTTCTCAATCTTTTATATTGTCCGAACATGTAGCCTACTTCTCTTGCTCCTACACCAATATCACCAGCAGGTACATCCGTATCAGGACCGATATGTTTAGCCAATTCTGTTGCGAAAGACTGGCAGAATCTCATGATTTCGTTGTCTGATTTTCCACTTGGGTCAAAGTCAGAACCACCTTTACCACCACCCATTGGAAGTGTAGTCAAGGAATTTTTGAAAGTCTGCTCAAACGCCAAGAATTTAAGGATACTCAAATTCACAGAAGGGTGAAAACGAATTCCTCCTTTGTATGGCCCAATAGCAGAGTTCATCTGTACTCTGTAGCCTCTGTTTACTTGGATTTGTCCTTTGTCATCTACCCAAGGAACTCTGAAAATAATCGTTCTCTCTGGCTCAGCCATTCTTTCCAAAAGCATTTTGCCTTGGTACTGTTTTTTAGTCGCGATGAAAGGAATTACCGTTGCAGCAACCTCCTTTACTGCCTGAATAAACTCAGTTTCGTTTGGGTTTCTTGCTTCAACCCCAGCAACAAATTTTTGAATTTCTTGCTCTACATTGTACTGTTCCATAATAATATGATGTAAAATAATTTATATATTGAGCAAATTTAAGGCTTTTTTTGCCTTAAACCTAATAATATCCACCTAAAAAATCATTCTATATTTACCACGCTTTCTATGCTTGGGACATGCTGTTTTACAGTGGTTTCCACGCCTAATTTTATGGTAGAATTGCTGATATGGCATCCAGAGCAGTTTCCTAAAAGTCTGACATACACCTTATTATCTTTTATTTCTACTAATTCTATATCACCGCCATCATTATTCAAAAACGGTCTGATGCTTTCCAATGCTTTTTTTACTTTCGTTTCTATGCTTTCTTCCATAAGGATTTTACTTATTTTTTAGTTGAACAACCTGCCATTGTGGTAATTTTAACAGCCTCTGTCGGAGGGAGATTTTTATTTCTTTCTATGAGGCTTTCTATCATATTTCTCGTGATTTCTGTGTAGATTTCTGATATTTTAGTTCCATCATTCAGTGCAGCTGGCTTTCCTGTGTCTCCTGCCTCTCTTATTCCTTGTATTAAAGGAATTTCGCCCAAAACAGGAATTCCTAAATCTTTGGCTAAATTTTGGGCGCCTTCTTTCCCAAAGATATAATATTTATTATCTGGTAATTCCTCTGGAACGAAATACGCCATATTCTCCACAAGCCCTAAAACAGGGATATTAATGCTTTCCATCTGGAACATTGCGATTCCTCTTCTCACATCTGCCAGAGCCACATGCTGAGGCGTACTTACAATAACCGCTCCCGTGACAGAAAGCTCCTGAACCACGGACAAATGTATATCCCCCGTACCAGGAGGAAGGTCTATGAGCAGAAAATCCAGCTCTGCCCAATCCGTATCACGAATCATCTGGTGAAGGGCTTTCCCTGCCATTGGCCCTCGCCAAACTACGGCTTTATTTGCTCCAGAAAAATACCCGATAGACAGCATTTTTATTCCATACTGTTCTATGGGTTTCATGAGGTGTTTTCCTTCGATTTGTACAGAACTTGGCTTATCGCCTTCGGTATTGAACATTGTAGGAATAGATGGACCATATATATCTGCATCCAGAAGTCCTACTCTGAAACCCATTTTTGATAAAGTTACGGCAAAATTAGTTGTCACAGTAGATTTACCTACGCCTCCTTTTCCAGATGCTATAACGATAATGTTTTTTACACCTTGTATTTCTTTTCCTCTGATACTTGGCTTGGGTTTAGGTTCTGGAGAAGAGATTTTGAGCTTTAATATATATTGATTATTAAATTCCTTGGAAAACGCTTGTTTTAGCGCTGTTTCTAATTTTTTCTTCTCGTGCATAGCTGGGGAATGGGCTACCATATCTATATAGACATCATTTTCAACGATTTGTAGATTGGTTACCAATTCCTCTATTCCTACTTTTTTAAAAAATTCTTCTACTTTTTTTCTCTCCAACATGATTAAAATATGTTATGACAAATTTAATTATTTTTTTGAATTAAACATTCTATAAAATCGCGTCTATTTCTAAATAAAAAAGAGAAATTTCCCAAAAGTGAAACCTCTCCTATTATTATAAAATTAAAATATAGTCTTTAGAAATCTACAATGAAGCCATTTCTTGGATCTTTTCATTGGTCAATATTCTTTTTGCAAATCTGAATCTCAAGCCCCAGTATTTTTCATTTAGGGAAGATATTGTAACTCCTTTAGATGTGGATGCATGGATAAATTTGATTTCTCCTTCTGGTGTAATTTCTTGAACGATACCCACATGTGAAATTCTGCTTCCTCTTGTTTGGAAAAATAGTAAATCCCCTTTTTCTAGTTCTTCTCTTTCTACTCTTTCCCCTTCCTGAGCCTGAGCCGAAGAGATTCTAGGAAGATTTATCCCTGTGGCTGAACCATAAACCGAAAGAACAAATGCAGAGCAGTCTATCCCACTTCTAGTCATCCCGCCAAATCTATACGGCGTCCCTATGTAAGTGTTTGCTTCGCTAAGAATCCCATCTATAGTAGAAGATTTTTTCTTTGCCATTTTTCTTGCAGAAACCGTTTTTTCTTCAGTTTTTTCAATGGCTTTATTTGATTCTAGTTCTTTTTTATACTCTTGAGTCAAAGATGTAAAATGAGACTTTTCTTCTGCTAAAACTTCTGGTTTATATGCTGATGGAGTAGCCACTACATAATTGGAAACACAAGACTGAAGAGAAAACAACAATCCTGCCACAAGACTATAAAATAAAACACTTTTTTTCATCAATTGGGATATCTTCATAGGGGGTAAACTTTTTGAGTTACTTCTATTTTGAACGAGGCAAAGTTAGAAAAACTCGACAAAAATAAAAATGATTTTTGTCAGTTAAACTGTTTTTTAACAAAACTTTAAAACTTAAATTTAGTATTTTCAGGGAATTTAAGGCTTTTTAGGTATCAATATTTTTTTTAAACATTTTATTAACATTTTATTAACAAAAGCCTATTTCTATAATTTTGATTTTTCTTATCTTTGCGGCTTCAAAATATACATCATATATAATAATGAATTTATCAAAAGAAGTAAAAGCGGGACTTATTGCGATTTTTGCGATTGTAAGTTTCATGTTATTTTTTCAGTTTTTGAAAGGGAAAAATGTATTTTCTACGGATAATTTTTTCTTTGTAAAATATGACAATGTAGATGGACTAGAACCCTCTAACGCAGTTACTATCAATGGATTAAAAGTCGGCTTAGTAGACCAGATTATTCCTATAACATCTAAAGATGGTAAAATAAGTTTCGTAGTAAGAATTTCTGTGGATGACCAGTATTCTTTCTCTAAAAACTCACCAGTGGAAATCTTTGAACCAAGTTTAATGGGCGGTAAGCAACTGAAAATCAATTTGGTTTATGATAATAAAATTGCAAAAGATGGAGATACATTAGGTGGGAAATTCCAGCTTTCTGCTATCAATGCTATGGCATCCGAAATGGGACCAAAAGTTTCCAGTGTTCTTACAAAAGTAGATTCTACACTGGCTAGCACAAATAAAATCCTTGATGAGCAGAACAGAAGAGAAATAAAAATGCTTCTTTCTAATCTAAACGCCACTGTATCAGCTTTTAAAACTACAGCTGACCAAACCAACAGACTTTTGTCTTCTAATGAACATAAAATAAGCTCTCTACTAGATAATGCGAACCAAACGATGGTTTCTACGAAAAACACAGTAGATAAATTTGGAAAATTAGCAGATGAAATAGATGCTAAAAAACTGAACCAGTCCATAGAAGAACTCAGCAAAACAGCCAATCAGCTAAACCAAGTAATCGCAGGAATAAACCGCGGTGAAGGCTCTCTAGGAAAACTAATGAAAGACGAAGAACTTTACAATAATTTAACTAAAACTTCTAACTCACTTAATGAACTTGTAAGTGATTTAAAACAAAACCCAAAAAAATACATCAATATTTCTGTTTTTGGGAAGAAATAAATGACCATTTTATTTGATAATAAAAAAGCCCTCTTTTCAAGGAGGGCTTTTTATTT
>CAUSFO010000017.1:0-24080 GCA_963530895.1 uncultured Flavobacteriaceae bacterium
TAAAAACATTCAATAAAAAAGACAGAAGATTCATGATAAGATATATTCTTACTGATTCTTTCTGTCTTATAATTAAAATTTCTGATTATTTTAAATTTAAAAGAGAAATAATATTAAAGTGCCTTTTCCAGCTCCACACTTACGCCTTTCATTTCGCCCTGCATAGGCGGGTTGGTTTTGGTGAGTTTTATTTTGATGTAGGTGATTTGTGGGAATTTTTCTTCTAATTTTTGGATAATTCTCCCGATTACCCGCTCCAAAAGCAGCGATGGAATTTCCATTTCTCTATGAATGATATCGTTGATTTCGGCGTAGTTTATCGTATCTTCCAAGCGGTCGCTCTGTGCCGCTTTCCATAGGTCTGCGTGAATTTCAGCATTTACGAGATAATGCGTCCCAATCGTTTTCTCCTCTGGCAAAACTCCATGATAAGCATAAATTTTCAAATCCTCGATGAGGATTCTGCTTTTTAGATTTTCATTTTTAATATCAAAATCTTCGGCCGTCAGCCCTATGTTTTGGAGTTTTGTGAAACTTGGAACAGGGAGATTGGCGTTGTCTTCTTTTTTCATTTTTTTGTAAAGTTAGAGATGATGTTTTCTATTTCTTTTTTTGCAGTTTCCAAATCATCATTTATCAAAACTTGGTCAAATAAATGCTGATAGCCAAGCTCTTCCTGAGCCTTGTTCACACGGGTTTTTATGGTTTCCAGACTGTCTGTGTTTCTTTTGATTAGGCGTTTTTCAAGTTCTTCTATGGATGGCGGAGCGATGAAAATACTCATGGCTTGGTCTCCGAAAATCTTTTTTAGATTAACACCACCGACTACATCCACATCGAAAATCACCGTTTTTCCGTTCTTCCAGATGCGTTCTATTTCAGATTTCAGCGTTCCATAGAATTTGTCAGCATAGACCTCCTCATGCTCCACAAAGGCATCTTCGGATATTTTTTTTCTAAACTCATCAGGCGTTAGGAAATAGTAGTCTTTTCCGTGTGCTTCGCCTTCTCTTGGCGCTCTTGTGGTAGCAGAAATGGAAAATTCTAAATGTGGGAAATTCTCTAAACTATGCTTTACTAAAGTGGTTTTTCCGCTTCCAGATGGAGCCGAAAATATGATGACTTTGTTCATTTTATATTGAATTTGAATTTTTAAATAGAATCAATGTTTTAATGAAATTTTTTTATAAAACATTGAGTGTCTGTTCTTTTATCTTTTCTAAATTATCTTTCATCATGACTACTATTTTTTGGATTTCATGATGATTGGCCTTTGAACCCAGAGTATTGATTTCTCTTCCGATTTCTTGGCTGATAAAACCTAATTTTTTTCCGTTAAAATCTTCATTGTTAAGGACTTCTAAGAAGTATTTCAAATGTTGTGTAAGACGGACTTTTTCTTCGGAAATGTCTAATTTTTCTACAAAATACGCTACTTCTTGGTAAAATCTGGTTTCGTCCAGCTGCTCAAAATCCTTTAAAGAAGACAAATAGCGCTCTTTTATGGTAGAAATTCGCTCCTCCTCAAAAGGCTGAACCTGTCCCAGCAGTTCTTCGATGTTTTTGATGTTTTTAGCGAGTTCTTCTCCTAAAATTTCTCCCTCGGTTTTTCTAAAATTAGAAAATTCTATAACTGCCTTATTTATAGTTTCTTGCAGGAGATTCCATTCGTTTTCAGAGAGTTCTTCCGTTTTGCATTGGATGGTTTCAGGCATTCTTATTGCCATTTTAAGGTATTCAAAATCAGGAGCTTCTGGCGAACATTGGCGAAGCTGCTCCATGTAGGATTTTATAATTTCTTGGTTGATTTTCACATCATTCGCGCCGTCCAAAGATTCACAAGTGATGAAACAATCTACTTTTCCTCGCAAAAGCTTGTCATTCAGGGATTTTCTGATTTCAAGTTCTTTTTCTTTAAAACGGAGAGGGAGTTTTATGCTGAGGTCGAACGATTTGCTGTTGAGAGATTTTATATCAACATTTATTTTCTTACCTTCAAAAATGGCTTCAGCTCTTCCGAAACCAGTCATTGACAATATCATAAATATCTTATTTTATGCACAAATATAAACTATTTAAGAGAAATATTTTTAAAAATCTACGAAATAGAATTAATTTTGCAGATATATTTAAGGATAATGCTTTATATTTTTGTATCATTTTTAATAATTTTCCCTGTATTGATGGGCTTTGGACGCCTTTCTCAAAAGATATTTGGAGTGTTTTGGGAAGGGCTTTCCACACAGCTGGTCTTAGGGATATTATTTTTGATGACTATATGGAGCGTTTTGTCTTTTTTTGTTCCGTTAAACATTGATTTAGAGCGAATTACTGTCGGTTGTGGTTTTCTCTTGTTTTTTTATTTTCAGTCGTATAAAGAATTTCTGAAAATAGACCGAAAAAACTGGCTTTTGTGGGGAGGTTTTAGTTTGGTTTCTTTGGTGGTGGGCAGTGGCTTTCCCTTTATTTTAGACCATTTTGGGTATTATGTCCCTACGATTAAGTGGCTTTCTGAGTATGGGCTGGTAAAAGGAATTACGAATTTGGACTGGGTGCTGGGGCAGATGTCGCCGTGGCATGTTTTTCAGGCAGGATTTTCGCATTTTTCAGATGAATTTCTGAGGATAAATGTGCTTCTTCTGATGATATTTTTCTTGTACATTATTGAGAAAAAATCATGGGTAATGCTCTGTTTTTCGCCTGTTTTGTTCTTTTTTGTGCAGTCGCCGAGCCCAGATTTGCCAGCGATAGTTTTCTCTTTAATTATTTTAAATGAAATTTTAACCAAAAATAAAGAATTTGCCCTGCTTTTTGCCTTTTCGGTTTTGGTTTTCAGTATCAAACCTACGATGCTTTGGCTGCCGATTTTGGCTTTCCTTTATCCGATTTTAATTTTCAGAAAAGGCTTGAAATTCATTTGGTTAGGAAGTTTATTAGGTGTTTTGTACTGCGTGAAAAATATTTGGACTTTCGGCTATCCTTTTTTTCCGATTCAGTTTTTGGATTTGGGTTTTAGCTGGAAACCATATGGCGAGTTATTCATTTCATCGAGCGAAGTCGCTGTTTTAAAGACATTTGATTTACAATATTCATTGGAAGAAATTTCCCAATTTTCAGCTATGGAATATTTTGTAAACTGGCTTTTCTTGGATGGGATAAAGGGCGTTATCAATGTCGGTTTGATATTGGTTTTGTTGGTTTTTGGGATTTTTTCATGGAAACAAAAGGATAAAATTACAGGAATTATCTTTCTCTGTATCTTGGTCAAAAGTATTTTTGTTATCTGTTTTTCAGCGCAGTATAGATTTTTCATCGATGTGTTTTTCGTGTTTTTTGTGGTGGTTTTTAGAGAAATTTTATCTAAAAAATGGTGTTTGGGAATTTTCTCTGGTTTGAGTGTTTTGGTTGTCAGTATTTTGGCGTTTCCGCAGATTTTGCAGGAAAAAGTTCCAAGTTTTAATTTGGGATTTGTGATGAGAAATTTTGAAGCAAAACAAGTTTATAAACCACTGTATTACTCTCTAAATAAGCACGATACATTTATCGTTGGCAATCTGGAATTTAATGTTCCGAGGGATTATGTCTTTGGGTTTGACACGGTTCTGCCGGTTCTTACGCCTCATCAGTTGGAGGAATTTTACAAATTGGGAATTTTTCCTCAGAAAACAAGTGAAAATCTTGACCAAGGTTTTGTTTGGAAAAAACTAAATTTTCAGGAAAAAAACTACTTGAAAAGTATCATTGAAAAAATTAAAAAATAAAATTCTCATTTCTTAGGAATTTGTATATTTGTAGGATGTTTGGGACATTGGGCAATTATCTGACTTTTTCTTCCTTTGGTGAGAGCCATGGGGAGGCTTATGGCGGTATTTTGACCAATTTTCCAGCAGGTGTGAAAATCGATTTTGATGAGATTCAGCATCAGCTAAATAGAAGAAAACCAGGGCAGTCAGTCATCGTTACACAGAGAAAGGAGGCGGACGAAGTGAGGTTTCTTTCAGGGATTTTTGAAGGGAAAACCACAGGAATGCCGATAGGTTTTTTGGTTGAAAATGAGAATCAAAAAACAAAAGATTATGAGCATTTGGCTCCTGCCTATCGCCCATCTCATGCAGATTATACATATGACCAAAAATTTGGTTTCAGAGATTACCGAGGTGGCGGGCGTTCCTCTGCGAGGGAAACTCTGAACTGGGTAGTGGCAGGGACTTTGGCGAAACACCTGCTGCCAGAAGTTGAGATTTATTCTTATGTGTCATCGGTGGAGGAAATATCTTGCACAAAGCCGTATCAGGAGCTTGATTTTTCAAAAATAGATGAAAATGAAGTGAGATGCCCAGATGAAACTACCGCAAGCCTCATGATAGAGCGGATAGAACAAGCGAGAAAAAAAGGCGATACAGTAGGCGGAACGATAACTTGTGTAATAAAAAACGCACCGAAAGGCTTGGGAGAGCCTGTTTTTAATAAACTTCATGCAGAGCTGGGAAAGGCGATGCTTGGTATCAATGCTTGTAAAGGTTTTGAGTATGGGACAGGATTTGAGGGGGCAAAAATTTCTGGCTCGGCACAGAATGATATTTTCAATGCTGATGGAACTACCAAAACCAATCATTCGGGCGGGATACAAGGAGGAATTTCTAATGGAATGGATATTTACTTTCGAGTGGCGTTTAAGCCTGTTTCTACGCTGATGATGCCGCAGGAAAGCATAGATAATGCAGGGAATATCATAAAATTAGAAGGAAAGGGAAGGCATGATCCATGTGTGCTGCCGAGAGCGGTTCCTGTCGTGGATTCTCTTTCGGCCTTCGTTTTAGCGGATATGTATCTCATTGATAAACAGAGAAAAATTTAATAAAAAAACAAAATGAAAAAATATTGGGAAAAAGGGATTTCTTTTGAGGAATATTTCAAGAAAACAGAAGAAATTGTCAATAAAGATGAAGAAAAACTAACTCCAGCAGAAAAAGAAATGCTGGAATATTATAAACTGGGGGTGCAGAGAATGAACAGAATGATGAAGGTCTATAAACCCGATGAAGAGCAGGTGAAAACCCTTGAAAATAAGAATTTTAAAGGAAAAATTTTGATTGTTTCTGAAGGTTGGTGCGGAGATGCAGGGCAGACAGTACCAGCGGTTTCTCTATTTTTTGAAGGGAGAAACGAGGTGAAAATCGTCTATCGTGATGAAAATCCAGATTTGATAGACCAATTCCTAACCAACGGAACTCGTTCTATTCCTATCGTGGTTATTTTAGATGAAAACGATGGAGTGATAGCGCACTGGGGGCCGAGACCAGCCTATGGAACAGAACTATTGAAAAAATACAAAGCAGATCCAGAAAACTACCCTAAAACTCAGTTTTACAATGATTTACAAGTTTATTATGCAAAAAATAGAGGGTATGATGTAATCACGGAAATATTAGATTTAATTTAAAAATAAAGAAAAATTATGGCAAATACACCTTCAAATATGCTGGCATTAGGAACAAAAGCTCCATTTTTTGAGCTGCCTAATCCTGCGAAAAACAACGAGTTACAGAGTTTGGAAGATTTAAAGGGAAGCAAAGGAACTTTGGTTATTTTCATGTGTAATCACTGTCCGTTTGTGATTCATGTAATAGAAAAATTGGCTGAGCTTTACGAAGATTATAAAGGGAAAGGAATAGAGTTTATCGCGATAAATTCTAATGATGTGATAAATTATCCAGCAGATTCGCCAGAGCTGATGGTGGATTTTGCGGAGGAAAAAGGTTTCACTTTTCCGTATTTGTATGATGAGAGTCAAGCTGTGGCAAAGGCCTATGATGCGGCATGTACGCCAGATTTTTATTTCTTTGATGACAAACTGGATTTGATTTATCGTGGTCAAATGGATGATTCCAGACCTGGGAATAATAAGGAGATTACGGGCGAGGATTTAGTCATTGCTTTTGAAAATCTTTTGGCAGGTCAGCCGCAGGAAGAATTGCAGAGACCGAGCCTTGGTTGTAACATTAAATGGAAATAAAGACCGATGAAAATCACTTTAAACAGAATAAATGACGATTTTCTTTTCGAATGTGCGAATGAAAATGGTCAGAAAATCTTGCTCAATAATATAGGCGAAGACAAAAATAACGGCGTGAGCCCTATGGAGGCTCTGCTGATGTCTGTGGCGGGCTGCAGCGGAATAGATGTAGTCAGCATTCTTAAAAAACAGAAACAGCAGATTACCAAGTTTTCGGCAGAGGTAGAAGGCGAGAGAGTAGTAGAAGGGGAGGCGAAGCCATTTAGAAATATAATGGTAAAATTCTATGTGGATGGAGATGTAAATCCTGAAAAGGCAAGAAAAGCAGCAGACCTATCCTTTGCGAAATACTGCTCTGTTTCTAAGACACTTGAACCCAATGTAGAGGTGGGGTATCAAATATATGTGAATGGTATAAAAGTAGACTAAAGATGTTTAGAATTTCTGAAATAGAAACATATTTTCCAGAAAAAAAAGTAACAAACGAAGATTTACAAAAGGAGTTTCCAGAGTGGAGTCCAGAGAAAATTTTTAATAAAGTCGGTGTAAAACAGCGATATACAGCATCAGCAGAGGAAACAGTGTTGGAGCTGGCGGTGAAAGCTTCTGAGAAACTATTAAAAAAAATAGATAAAAACGAAATAGATTTTATCTTGTTTTGTACGCAAAGCCCTGATTATCATCTTCCTACTACGGCTTGTATCTTGCAGGACAGATTGGGATTAAGAAAGAATATAGGAGCTTTGGATTTTAATCTCGGGTGTTCTGGCTTTGTCTATGGTCTGAGCATAGCAAAAGGGCTTATCGCAACTGGTGCAGCCCAAAATATTCTATTGGTAACAGCCGAAACTTATACTAAATATCTTAGAAAATCAGATAAATCTAACCGAACTATTTTTGGGGATGGGGTGGCAGCGACTTTGATACAAAAAGATGAAACTAAAGAGAATTTTCAATTCATTTTAGGGACAGATGGCAGCGGATATGATAATCTTATTGTGAGAAATGGCGGTGGTAGAAATCGTATAAATAAGGAAGATGAGGTTGGTAACTGTCTGTATATGAATGGACAGAAGATTTTTCTATTTACCGTAGAAAAAATTCCAGAGTTGGTGAAAGAAATTTTGGAGAAGAATAATTTAACTAAAAATGATGTGGATTATTATATTTTTCACCAAGCCAATGCACATATTCTGAGAAGACAGCGGGAAATTTTGGAGATTCCAGAGGAAAAATTCTATATCAACTTAGAGAAATATGGGAATACAGTTTCTTCTACCATTCCGATAGCACTGAAAGATGCATTAGAAACAGGAAAGATAAAAAGAGGACAGAAGATAATGCTGATAGGTTTTGGAGTGGGGCTTTCTTGGGGAGCAACGATAGTAGAATTGTAAGAAAAAAATGATAAAAGATAAATAAAAAACTGTAGAGTATGAATGTACATTTACTGGAAAGAGTAACCTCATCGGGGAAGATTATAAAATATATTGATGGACTGAGATTCGTAGCACTCGCAAATGCTTTTATTTGTCATTTTTTTGCTAATCATTTGGTAAACTTTCCTGAAATAAAGGAGTATAGTTATATTTTTCCTTTATTTGCGAATGGAATAGGACACCCAGGAGTTTATTTATTTTTTGGAATTAGTGGATTTATATTGTCACTTCCTTTTCTAAAACAATATGTATATGGTGGTAGGGAGGTTTCTATCAAGGATTATTTTTTGAGAAGGCTTACTCGGCTGGAACCGCCTTATATTGTTCAATTAATATTGTTTCTATTTATTTCAACGGTTTTAGGAAATAAAAGTATTCAAGAAATATTTCCAAACTTTTTGGCATCACTTTTTTATGTGCATAAAATTGTTTTTTCTGAGGATCGCTATCCATTGATTAACATTGTTTTATGGACATTAGAAATAGAAGTTCAGTTTTACATATTAGCGCCACTTCTTTCATTGGTAATATTTAAACTTCCTAAATGGGTAAGAAGGGCTTTGATGTTTGGCATTGTTGCTTTTTGGCCACTTTTGGGGATTGATGCAGGATTTCATAGTATTTTGAATTATTTGCATTGTTTTATCAATGGTTTTTTAGTTGCTGATTTATCCCTTGAATATTCGAATAAGATAAAGTCTTCCTATGTTTTTGATATTTTGTGTGTTATTACATTTGTGATATTTTGGCAGGGAAATGTTTGGATCGAGTTTTATTTGTTGTATGTTTTTATTTTGTTATTTTTTACACAATACTCTATTCTTTGGAAAAAACTGATGGAGTTTCGCCCAGTGTATATTATTGGAGGGATGTGCTACACGATTTATATGCTGCATCATAAGATAATATATTTGTTTTTTGGGATGTTTTTCAAGGGGAAAGAATTCTTCGGTGATCCGATATACAACATTTTTACAAGGCTTATAATCATATCTATTGTAACCCTTCTGCTCTCTGCTGTGTTTTTTATTTTTGTGGAACGCCCAACTATGAAAAAACAATGGTGGAAGTATAGAGACTTGAAGAAACTATTTTTTGAGTAAAGTTAAAATAATAAAATAGACTCTAAAAAGTCTCTTTATTCTATTTCGCATCCTAGGTTTCTATACTGATTTTTAAAACATTCTACCCATTTTCTAAATTCTTGGATATTGATTTTTTCTTTGATGAAAGTTTCAAAATAATCGGTAGAAAAATCTTTTGGGAAATTTTCTAAAGCATTAAAATCGCCTGAAAACCAAGCCTCATTGATAAGGTGATTAAATAGATTCACATCAAAATCAAATCCATACGAATGGTAGGAATTGGTGGCGGAGGATTGGAATGTAGTTTTCATGCTTTCTTTTTTTAGGTGAGCGATGAAATTGCGATTGTTTCTATGTTTTCGGTAGTATACAGATGCGTTTCTAAGTTGTTGTTTTTCATCTACTTTACTAAAAGAATCCTTCCAAATATAGAGCCAATATTCCTTTTTCCAAAATCCCATGAGAATGGAATTTAATGCCCAGTATTTCAAAGGAGTTTCGTTATCAACCAATTTTAGTTTAAATAATAGTGAGAAAAATTTAAACTTATTGTAGAAAAACCAATCCATAATCAGCGGGTTAGAAAGGAATAAATCTTTCGGATAAATACTATCCAAAGTATCATTGATAGATTCTTTATCTACCCATTGCAGGTCTTTGGTGTTGCCTAACCAACCCAGTTTTAAAAGGCTGATGTTGTGTTTTTTGGCGTTTTCTTTTAGCTGGTCTATATCCACATTTTCGGTAAACCAAACATCATCTTCTGTTATGATGAAGTACTCTGAAGCCTCTTCAACGGCATTTCTCCATAATTTGGTTGGGATTTGAAAGCCGTTGATTTCTTTTCCTTGTTCTAGATTGTCTTTTATGGCCTGTTCTTTATCCTTGTAATTTTCAGATTTTAGAATGGTAACTTCAGGATGGAGTTCCTGTATTTTATCCAAATATTTCTGTGGTGTACCATCATCTAGGATAGTAACTTTATAATTACCAGTTACATAGGTCTTAATGCTTTTAAGACATCTGTCAAGATAAAAAGCTCGGTTGAAGGATTTTATGAGGATGCTGGTTTTCATTTGATTATTTTCTTTATTTTGAAAGTATAATCTTTAAGTTAGGAAGGGTTAGAAGCAGGTTCTATATTTTTATCAAAAGGCAGATTTATTTCTTGGTAAGGTTTTTCATCAAAAACATATCTAATCCAGTTGGTAAAACTATATTTTTGCTTTATTTCTACAGGTAGAGGCTCATAAGGTTTTTCTAAGAATTCGTTTAGTTCAGCTAGATTATCATTATTAAGCACAAAGATGTTATTAGGATTGTAGAAATCATATTTTATTATTTCAGCGTTAGTAGTAATCAGTTTTTTATCATATCCGATTGCTTCAAAAGTTCTGAAAGATAATCCACAATGTTTTCCATTTATAAAATCTACTAAAACATCAGCATCCTTCATTTTACATATATTTTCTTCATAAGAAATCCCTTTTTTAAGAAAATTTATTTTTGTGTTTTCATAGGGTTTTATATTATCTCTTGGATGGGTAACTACATAGATATCAGGAGTGTATCCTATGCGGACTAGGAATTCTGAAAGATCTGCTATAGCATTCATGCGATAGTTAATAAAAGTACCGAAAAAGTATACTTTTTTTCCATCACCTGTTTTTTTATTCTCTATATTTAAATTGTAATCAAAATAAAAATTAGTACTGGGTAATAGATTTTTATTGATGTCAACATCGTTGGGGTCAAAAACAAAAAAACGGTCAAAATATTTTACACTTTTTAGAGCGTCGGAAAACAAACCAAGCCCGTCCCATTGATAGGCCACAGTTTTATTGGCTATTTTTCTGTTCTTTTTTAGAAAAGAAATTGGAAATTTATCAGGTCTGATAATTAGTGAAAAATCTATTTTTCTATTATTTATTTTCTTGTTAAATTCATGTATTTCTTGATCTATTTTTAGATTTTTTTCTATTTCTTTATTATTGAAAAATTTTTTCAGTATAAAAGATATTACTCGTTGAATTTTATTTTTGTAAGTGAAACAATTGTTGGTTGTGATAGGAATAACTTCATAACCCAAAAATTCAAGATTTTTTATGAATTCTTGTTCAAGTCCATACCAACGGTCGTATCCAAGGATAATTGTTTTTTTCATTTTAATAGTTTTTTATTTGGATAAAAATTTGAAATAAATTTTTGATATCACAGAAGGCAAAGAGTTAAGTATTTTATATAGTAGAATTTTAGTTTCGGGATATTGTTTTTGTATTTTTTTTACTAAAATATCAAATTCTTCTTTATATCGATACTTCACAGATACTTTTATAGAAAATAAAAGATCTTCTTTTGAAGAAGGGGAATCCGTGTTTAATATGTTTAAAAAATTATCAGGAACGAAATTTTTGTACGAATCATATCCTTTTTCCTTTCGTTCATAATAAAAACACTTCGTTTTTTCTATAAAAAGAAATTTGATGAACTTGTTATCTTTTCTTGAAATAGAAGAATTAAGCAATCGGTAATCCAGAAGAGCTTCTGAAAAATTATGAAATTTTTTACCTTCAAGCATCAATCTTAAATATAAATCATAATCTTCACAATAAAATATGTTTTCTCTATATCTTACCTCTTTTTCATTACGAAACATGATAACAGGGTGGAACATAGAAATTTTTACAGGCATTTGTTTTTTTATTTCATGATCAGCTTCTAAAGCTGGAAGTTTTCCCGTAATTTCTCCTTTTTCATTAATAAAATTAATGGAACTACCGACCATAAAAATATCAGAATGTGATTCTAAAAAAGCAACCTGTTTCTCAAAACGGCTAGGGTGGGATATATCATCAGCATCCATTCTTGCGATATATTTCCCTTTAGCTTCTTTTAAGCCTATGTTTAGGTTTTCTATAAAACCTTTCATTCGTTTATTTTCTGTTTTTTGGATAATCTTAATACGAGAGTCTTTCTCTGCATAATTTTTTAAAATTTCCAAAGAATTATCAGTAGAGCAGTCTTCAATAATAATGAATTCAAAATTTCGAAAACTTTGATTAAGAATAGATTTGATAGCTAAATCTAAATATTTTTCTGCATTATATACAGACATTATTACCGAAATCATTACTGAGTTTTCTTTATTAAATTCCATAAATAAAGTTTAAATAAAACAAATATAAGGCACCCACAAAGTTAATAAATTTATGAAATATAGCTAAAAACACTTAGCGGATTTAAGTAAGTCTTTTAAGTCAGAGAAAACAAACTGTACAAGGGTTGTTAGTCTTTTATTCTTAAGACTTTGGCAGGTACTCCTGCTACTATCGTATTGTCTGGAATATCTTTTGTTACTACACTTCCAGCTCCAACAGTGACATTGTTTCCTATTTTAATATCAGGTAGAATAGTTGCGCTCGCACCAATATGAACATGATTTCCTATTGTAGTTCGCCCCAAAAGGACAGCATTAGGAGATATTTCTGCAAAATCTCCTATTGTACAATCATGAGTAATGATAGAATTGTAGTAAATAATGGGTGCTTTACCTATGTTTACATCGTTAGAAATTTTAGCTCCTGCTAGAATATTAGCTCCTTTCCCAATATTTATACCATATGAACCAATTTCCGCTTTTGAACTAATAGTAGAAACTATTTTACCACCGATAGAATGGAATTTTTCGAATAGTATTTCTCGAATTTTAGGATTCCCTATCCCGATAGTGAAACGATTATCAATATAATTAAAATAATGTTCAGCATCTAGGATATTTCTGATAATGGGAAAACATCCAAAAAGCTTATTAGGAGATTCAGTATTTACATCATCATAAAAATGAAGGTTTTCCAACAGGTCGTTTTGATGACAAATTTCTAGAATTTCTTTTGCAAATCCTTTCGCTCCAATAATTAACATTTTTTAGTTATTTTGAACTCTCAGCATTAGACGACAAATATAATCAATTTCTTCTTCTGTCAAATCAAAATACAGCGGAAGACAAAGCACTCTTCTCGAAATATCCTCTGTGATAGGGAATTCCACCTTTGGGAGGTATGGCAGAGAAGACGCCAAGCTCGGATAAAAATATCTTCGGGTAAAAATTTCATTAAGGTTTAGCTCCGCTTTGATTTTTAATAAAAGCTCCTCCGATTCTAAAACCATAGGATAGTAGGCGTAGTTTTGGGTAGCATCCTTATGCCATACTGCTTTTCGTGCTTTTAGGTTTTTTAGATTTTTATCGTAGCATTCGGATAGTTTTTTGCGTTGGTTGTGGATTGCCTCGGTGTGTTTTAGGTTTGCTAATCCCATAGCGGCGTGAAACTCAGAGTTTTTGCCATTAATTCCCAATTCTGAAAATGAATCAAATCCAGCAATCCCAAAATTACGAATAGACGCCAGTTTTTTAAGCAAATCAGGATTTTGGGCAATAATCAGTCCGCCTTCCACAGAGTGATAGAGTTTAGTGGAATGCAGGGAACAAGTGGAAATATCACCATATTCAAAAACAGATTTTCCGTTTACTTTTACACCAAAAGCATGGGCAGCATCGTAGATTACTTTTAAATTATGTTTTTTAGCAATCTGCTCTATTTTAACCACATCACAAGGGTTTCCATAGACATGAGTCGCCAAGATAGCTTGGGTTTTCTCTGTGATGGCAGCTTCTATTTTGTCTGCATCTATACATAGAGAATCAGGACAAATATCCACAAATGCCGGTGTGCAACCTTCCCAGACAATAGAACTTGTAGTCGCCACAAATGAAAACGGTGTGGTTATAACCTCTCCCGTTATACCCAAAGCCTTGATAGCCATTTGGATAGCTACAGTTCCATTGGTTACAAATAATAAATGTTGGACATCAAGGAATTCTTTTAGTTCCATTTCTAACTGACTCGCCAGAGGTTCCATGTTGGTAAGCCATTGGCGGTTCCAGATTCCATCAATATATTTTAGATATTCCTCTTTTGGAGGGAGGAAAGGTTTAGTTACAGGTATCATCATCAAAGATTTTTTACGATGTGTTCTTGTTTGTTGATTATCATGGAGTTAGCGGGGATGTCTTTGTGGATAACACAGCCCGCGCCGATGATTACATTATCACCAATGGTCACTCCTTTCAGCACGATTACATTACTTCCGAGCCAGCAGTTTTTCCCTATTTTGATGGGAGCAGAATTGAATTTCTGATGTTCTACTCTAAACTCTGGAGAGGCGCTATACTGGTGGTTGTGGTCATATAGTTTCACGCCTTCACCAAAAAGCGTATTTTCTCCTATTTCTATTTTTTCTAAACAGTTGATAGAGCAGTAGTTATTCATAAAAACATTGTTGCCAATGTGTAGCTCTGCACCATTACTCACCAAAATATTACAATAGTTTCTTATGCTAAAACCATTGCCAATGTTTATTTTTTTAGCATTAGGATAAAAAGAAAAATTACAAAAATCACCAACTCTTATATTTCCTCCTATGGTGCTGTTAGGACTGCGGTTTAATTTTTTTAAGCTACTTTTTTTAAGTAATTTTAAAATAATTTTGGATAGAAAATGCATTTTTGCTCTATTTATCAGGCAAAGATATAACTTTTATGATAAAAATAATTACTTTTGTGTGAAAGAAAATAAGAGAGAATGTTGCCGTTAGTTACCATATCTATTCCGCTTTTTAAATGTGAGGAGTTTTTAGAGAAATGTCTGTTATCCGTTGTTAATCAGACATATAAAAATTTAGAAATTACCTTGATAGATGACAAAACTCCTGATAATTCTGTGCAGATAGCAGAAGATTTTATCCAAAAACACAATCTCCAAAACTGGAAAATATACCATTTGGAGGAGAATTCTGGGCTTTCTGTCGTGAGAAACAAGGGAATAGACACCGCACAGGGAAAATATCTTTTTTTCTTGGATAGTGATGATGTTATTACGCCAGATTGTATAGCAACTCTCGTAGAAATAGCCGAAAGAACTCAGGCCGAGATGACCATATCCCAGCTGGAATGCGAAGAGCTGGAAACAGGCAAGAAATCCATAGCGATAAAAATAAATTCGGATAAGGATGTAATCGAAGGGAATGATAATATTTTGCGTGAATTTTCTAAGGGAAATTTGGTGACTTATGCGGTGAATAAGCTGTTTATAGTAGATTATTTACGCCAAAATAAATTGTATTTTGTGAAGGGACTTTTTGCTCAAGATGAGCTTTGGACTTTTCATTTGGTTTTGAAAATGAATAAAATAGCCCTGTATAAAGGAATAACATACACTTATTTTCTACATGCTAAATCGGTGATTCATAACAGAACCAAACGAAATTTTGACAATTGGTTTACCATCGGTCAGCACATAGACCAAGAGCTGAGAAAACAAAAAGGCGAGAGGAGAAATTTAATCCTAAAATATCTCGTGGATTACGAAACGCTGACTCTACAGATGAATTGGAAAGCCCAGCAGGATGAGGAACTTTGGAAAGAAAGTCACCGCAATTATCAGACCTTGTCTTCCTTAGGGATTATGGATTATTTTTCATCTGAATTTTCAAAAGAAACCAAGAAAAAAGCCATAAAATTAGCCCTGCCTACTTCATTGGCAATGTGGCTGTTTAAAAAACAATACTACGGATAATCTTCCATTTATAAGGCGTAGTCATTATATTCTTTTGTGGAATGAATATAAAAATTTAAATTTGCTTCAATATTTTTTTAATTCATGGATTTAATAAAGCAAATCAGTGAAGACATCCATTTCTTCGTGAGGGATAATTTTCCTGATGGAACCATACTTTTTACTCAAATAGCACTGAAGTCTATATTTTTTGTCTTAGTCATTTTTTTGGTGGATTTTGTCATCAGAAAAATAGTAGGCTGGGCGCTGAAATTCATATCAAGTAAATATGATAATGCATGGGTAAAGGCCATACTGGAAACCGAAGTGCATGTTTCTTTTGTGCATTTTATACCATGGGTTTTTGCGGATTTCTTCATTCAGGAAGTTTTCTGGCGACATCCTAAAAGTTATGAACTTTTAGATTTTGTCATTGGCGTTTTCGGAACTTATGTACTGATAAAACTGGTCGATAAAGTCCTGAAATCCATAGAAAAATACTACATTTTCAAAAGCAATCAGTATCGTGTCACCATGTTTCGTGCGATATATGGTATTCTCAAATTATTGGGTTATCTGTGTATAGTCCTGATTGTCACTGCGAAACTCATGGGCGTTACCGTTACTGCTATTTTAGGCTATATCGGAGCTTTTACAGCATTGATTTTATTGATATTTAGAGATACCATTCTAGGACTTATTACAGGACTTCATGTTTCTATTTCTAAAAACCTGAAAGTGGGCGACTGGGTAGGAATTAAAAAATATGACATCGAGGGAAATGTTCAGGAAATCAATCTTTTGACAACTAAAATCAAAAACTTTGACAAGACCGTTTCTACGATTCCGACCTACGACCTGCTCAGCACCGAGATTAAAAATATTCAGGTGATGTATGACGGAAACCAAAAGAGAATAAAAAGGTCTATCTATTTTAATATCAAGTCGTTCAGGTTTATAGACGATGAGTTTTATGAAAGGCTTAGAGACATCAACCTAATTTCCGAATATCTAGAACGAAGATATACCGAGATAAAAAAAGAACGAGAAAAAATCCCTAACGGACAACGGGTAATCAATGGAAAACAGCTTACCAACATTGGTGTTTTTAGAACATACACGCTGAATTATCTGAAAAATAATCCGAACATTTCTCAGAATGATTTGCTCTTGGTGCGTCAGATGGAAATCAGCCCAGAGGGAATGCCGCTGGAAATCTACTGTTTCGCTAATAAATCTGGAATGGCAGATTACGAGCAGATACAGGCGGATATTTTTGACCATATTCTCACTGCTGCTGCTGAATTTGATTTGGAAGTGATGCAGATGACTTTTAAATAAAATAAATCTTAATTAAGATAAAAAAGGGCTTAAAATAATTTTAAGCCTTTAATTTTTCCTCCGAAATTTATCTTCTGCATACGCTGCAAGTTCCGCCTTCTTTGTGGCAGTGTTTGCATCCAGAGCAGTTTTTACAAGCAGTGCATGTGCCTTTTGGGTTGCATCTTCCTCCTGCGATATGCTCATAAAATGTATAAATTCCAACACAAAAAAACTAAACCTAATAAAACAAGTAGAATTTTCTTTCTCAGAATTTTAAAAATTTTAAACGAATCCCAAAATTACGAAAAAAAGACCGAATATTCTCAATTTGTTTTATCTTTGTTCCATGACTACGAACGAAGACAAAAGGCTCTATCTGATAGATGCTTATGCGATGATTTTCAGAGGGTATTATGCCTTTATTAAAAACCCAAGGCTGTCCAGCAAAGGGCTGGATACCTCGGCGATATTTGGTTTTACAAACTCTCTTATTGAACTGATAAAACGAGAAAATCCGCCGCATTTGGCTGTGGTTTTTGATGTCGGCAAAGCCAATGTCCGCACCGAAGATTTTTCTGAATATAAAGCCAATAGAGCCGAAACTCCTGAGGCGATAAAGATTGCTGTGCCATATATCCACCAGATTTTGGAGGCGATGCACATTCCTATTTTGGGAATGGAGGGCTATGAGGCGGATGATGTGATAGGGACTATCGCTGTGAAGGCGGAAAAGCAAGATTATCAAGTGTTTATGGTTACGCCAGATAAGGATTTTGCGCAGCTCGTTACCGAGAATATTAAAATTTACAAACCAGCCAGCAAAGGTGGCGGTGTGGAGATTTTAGGAATTCCAGAAGTTTTAGAAAAATACGAAATACAAGACCCTAAACAAGTGATAGATTTCCTTGGAATGATGGGCGATGCGGTGGATAATATCCCTGGACTGGAAGGCGTAGGAGAGAAGACCGCGAAGAAATTCCTCCAAGAATTTGGTTCTATGGAAAATCTCTTGGCGAATACGGATAAACTCACAGGGAAACTCCGTGAAAAGGTAGAAAATTCGGCAGAGAGAGGGCTTTTGTCAAAGAAACTAGCGACCATTCTTACGGATGTTCCAGTGGAGTTTGAACACGAGAAATATCATTTAGAAAAGCCTGATTTTCCGAAGCTGAAAGAGATATTTGATGAAATAGAATTCAAACGACTATACGAAAATCTGTATAGAATTTTCCATTCTGAGGCGGAAAGCCAAGCATTGGAAACAGAAAAAGCAGCTCCGAAGGCAAAAAATGCTGGTCAGGAGGCCGTTCAGCTGGATCTTTTTGCTAACTATGAAGATTCGCAGGAGGCGTCTCTGTTTTCCTCTTATGCAGGAATAGAAAACACAGATCATCTTTATCAATTTATTGATAATGAGAAGGCTCAGAGAATATTGGTGCAAAATTTATTGGGACAAAAGGCAGTTTGTTTTGATACGGAAACGACTTCGCTCAATGAGTTTGAAGCGGAACTTATCGGGATGAGTTTTTCTTACCGAAAAGGCTTGGCGTATTATGTTCCCGTTCCCGAAAATAGAGAGGAAGCCCTCGCGGTGCTGGATATTTTTAAGCCGTTTTTTGAAAGCGAAGAAGTGCTGAAAATAGCGCACAACTTTAAATTTGATTATAAAATCCTTGCACAGTATGGTGTGGAGATTAGAGGAGCGCTTTTTGATACGATGATTGCTCATTATCTTCTGAATCCAGACGGAAGGCACGGAATGGACTATTTATCAGAAATTTACCTAAAATATCAGCCCATTTCCATAGAAAGTTTGATTGGCAAAAAAGGCAAAAACCAAAAAACACTGAGAGAAGTCAGCCTTGAAACTCAGACCAATTATGCGGCGGAGGATGCGGATGTTACTTTCCAGCTTTATGAGGTTTTTTCTCCACAGCTGAAAAAGGAAAATCTAGAAGAATTATTCCATAAAGTAGAAATGCCGCTGATGAAAATCCTCGCAAAGATGGAGCTGGCGGGTATTTCGCTCGATACAGACTGGCTTTCTAAGGAAAGTGTGGATTTAGAAAACGACCTTAGAGAGCTGGAACAGAAAATTTTTGAGCTTTCTGGTGAGGAGTTTAATATGAACTCTCCCAAGCAGTTAGGCGAAATTCTTTTTGAAAAATTAAAATTAGACCCAAAGGCGAAAAAGACTAAAACAGGGCAGTATTCCACATCGGAGGAGGTTTTGCAGAAACTTGCTTATAAACACGAGATTATTCAGCACATTCTGAAATACCGAACTTACCAAAAACTAAAATCTACCTATGTAGATGCGCTTCCGTCTGAAATAGAACCAAAGGACAACAGAGTACATACCACTTTTTCGCAGACTACGGCGGCCACAGGAAGGCTCTCCAGCCTAAATCCTAACTTGCAGAATATCCCTATCAGAACAGCCAGAGGACAGCAGATTCGTGGAGCTTTCGTGGCGGAGGAAGGCAAGAAAATAATTTCAGCCGATTATTCGCAGATAGAGCTGAGGCTGATAGCCGAACTTTCTGGCGAGGATAATATGATAAAAGCCTTCCAAAACGGCGAAGATATCCACGCTTCTACGGCATCTAAATTGTTCAAAATTCCACTTGACCAAGTAGATAAAACCCAGCGAAGCCAAGCCAAAACCGTGAATTTCGGGATTATCTATGGGCAGGGAGCTTTTGCGCTGGCAGAGCAGACAGAACTTTCGCGAACGGAGGCGAAACAGATGATAGATTCCTACTACGAAAACTATCCGAAACTAAAAATCTTCATGACCGAGCAGGTGGAAAAAGCACGAAAAAACGGCTTTGTGGAGACTATTTTAGGAAGAAAAAGACATTTGAAAGACATTAATTCTAATAATTTCGTGGTGAGAGGACACGCCGAGAGAAACGCCGTAAATGCGCCTATCCAAGGGAGTGCGGCCGATGTTATAAAAATAGCGATGATAGACATAGACAAAGCCTTGTCCGAGGGCGGTTTTAAAACAAAAATGCTTTTGCAGGTTCATGATGAACTCTTGTTTGAGGTGCCAGAGGAAGAAATAGAACCGATAAAAGCCCTGATAAAAGAGAAAATGGAATCCGCAGTGAAGACAAAAGTTCCTTTAATCGTGGAAGTAGGCGTAGGAAACAACTGGCTGGAGGCGCATTAGGAAAGATGAGGTTTGGATTAACTTAAAAATTTTATATTTTTGAAAAAATAAAATAGATTATGAAAAAGAGTTTTTTAATTTTTGTGATGTTTTTCGTGTGGAATTTATTTTCTGCACAAAGAGAATTTTTAGACCAGCCCTACATTGAGGTAGAAGCCGAAGCAGACACGCTGGTAGTTCCTGATAGGATTTATGTTTCTATTACCCTAAATGAAGCCGATTCTAAAAACAAAAAGTCGGTAGAGGAGCAGGAGAAGCAGTTAGAAACGATTTTAAAGAAATTAAAAATAAATACGGACAAGGATTTGTCGGTTTTGGATTATTCTAGTAATTTTAAGAAATACTTTTTAAAAGGACAGAATATTTTAAAAACTAAAAAGTACTCTCTTCTTGTAAGGGACGCCTACACCTTGGCAAATGTCATCATCAGCTTGGAGGAAGCAGGGATTTCTAATACGGAAGTAGAAAAAGTAGAATATTCTAAATACAGGGAACTTTTATTAGAATTAAGATCAGAAGCTGTAAAAAGATCAAGAATAACTGCCGATAAACTTGTAAAACCACTTAACCAAAAAGCAGGAAAGGCGCTATATATTTCTGATATGAATTATAGAGGAATGGGAGATTATGAAGTTCAAGCAATGATGGATATTACTCCTGAGCCAAGAACATACAAAAAAGAAGGAGCTTCAGAAGAGTTTTTAAGAAAACTTGATATTAAGAAGATGAAATTCTATGTGGTAATTCGAGTAAATTATCAATTAGACTAAAAAATAAAGGCTGTTCTATAAGGAAACTCTTGGGAGCAGTCTTTTTGTATGAATTTTTTTCATGAAATTTTTAATCATCATTCCCACGCATAACGAGGAAGAAAATATTCTCCTCACGCTAAATTCTCTGAAATCACAAGGGTTTCAGGATTTTACTTGCGTCATCGTGAATGACGGCTCTACGGATAGAACGAGGGAAATGGTAGAGGGATTTATAGATAAGAAGCAGTTTCAGCTGATTAATTTAGAAAAATCTGCCCATTCGCCTGGTGCAAAGGTGGTTTCTACATTTTACAAAGGTCTTTCTTCTCAGAATTTAGATGATTTTGATGTAATCTGTAAATTTGATGCTGATATTATCTTTCCTGAGAATTATTTGGAGGAAATCAATAGGACTTATGAAGAAAATCCAAGGGCGGGAATGGTTTCGGGTTTAGTTTAATTCAAAAATGATGAAGGCGGGGCGTTTGAGAATATTTCCTCTAAAAATCATGTGCGTGGTCCGATAAAATCATATCGCAAGGAATGTTTTTTACAAATGGGAGGTCTTCGGGAAGTTTTGGGCTGGGATAATATCGATGTGATGCTCTGCCAGATGCATGGATATCAGGTGGTTACGAATAAATCCCTTTGGGTAAAGCATCTGCGCCCTACAGCATATAAATACAAAAACGCAAAAGCAAAAAAACTTGGCGAATATTTTTATAATATTGGGCTAGATTTTCCTCTCGCATTCATCTCCTCGGCGAAGTCTTCCTTTAAGAATAGAAGTTTTTCGGAATTTTTTATCACGATGAAAACTTTCCTGAGCCAAAAACAAGACAGAAAACTCTCCCACGAGGAAATAAAATACATAAGAAACCTGCGATGGAGAGAAATTTTAAAAAAATTCTGAAAACTTTGTGAAAAAACAAATTGCCTATATAGAAATAGATACTCACGCTGAGATTGCGGAAAATTTTGCAGAATTAACCAAAAATTCAGAGAAATTTTCTGTGGATTTTTATTTTTCAAAAAAAATCATGGGTAGGCTAAATTCTTCTGAAATAGAAAACATTATAGAAACCGAGCCTGAAAATCTTTTAGAAAAGCTGAAAGGAAAGTCGTACGATTTGGTGATAATAGGAACAGCACACCGCTATTTTCATATTTTTAAAAAAATCACGGAAAAATTTCCTGCGGTGATTATCTGCCATAATCTTAATTTTATAGAAGCTCCGCGAAGAGTTTTGCTGAAAAATATCGTGGAGAAAGATTTTATTTTTAGACTGAAATTACTTCTGAAAGAAGGGCTTTTGTCCAAATCGGAAGTTTATAAAAACGCAAAATTGCTTTGGATTCTTGATGAAAATTTAGAAAAAACCTTGGATATAGAACAGTCAAAAAGAGAAACCCATTTTCTGCCTGTTTTCTTTGGCGAAAAGCCAAAAACTACCGAAAAATCAGAGGAAAAGCTGATCGTAGTCCCAGGGGAAGCTTCTCAAAAACGGAGAGATTATTTCAGAATAATGGAGCAGCTGAAAGGATTTAAAAAAGATATTCTGTACAGAATCGTTTTCCTTGGAAAGGCAGGCGAGGAGGAACTCGCGAAGATACAGGAATCTGAAAAACAGCTTCCGCAGAATATAAAAATAGAATATTTCCGAGAGAGAATTCCTAAAAATATTTTTGAAAACTATCTGGCAAAGGCGGATTTCCTCTGGTGTCCTTTGAAAATGAAAACTTCTTTTTTCGGCGTGGAGGAGATTTATGGAGAAACAAAAATGTCAGGAAATATCGGCGATGCGGTCAGATTTATGAAACCTGCAGTGTTTCCTGTGGGATATCAGTCTCGCTGTCCTTTTATCATTAAAGAAAACGAAAATATAGAGCAGATTTTTTCTAATTCCGCGAATATTTCTGAAAATTCTTTTGAAAACTTCACAAAAGAGAAAATAGTTTTACAGTTAGAGAAAATTATTTTAAATTCGCTAAAATTTAACGAAAAATAATGAAAGATACTCAATCTGGTGTTGCACTGCTTCCGTTCTTGGTGTTTGTGATAATATTTTTGGGAAGCGGAATTATTCTTGATGACTTCTATGCTTTTCCAGCTTCTGTGGCGGCACTCTGCGGAGTGATTTCTGCATTTTTACTCCCAAAAGCTGGTTTTCAAGAAAAACTAAAATTCTTCATGAAAGGCTGCGGTGAGGAAAGTATCATCACCATGTGTATCATCTATCTTCTTGCGGGAGCTTTTTCGGCTGTGTCGAAGGCGACAGGGAGTATAGATGCGGTGGTTTTCTTCGGGTCGCAGTATTTTTCTGCGCAGTATATTCCTTTGGGCGTGTTCCTGATGGCATCGTTTTTATCCGTTTCGGCAGGGACTTCTGTGGGGACGATAGTGGCTCTCACACCCATAGTTATGGGGTTTGCTGAAAATACACAAACGGACATCAATGTAGTGGCGGCGAGTCTGCTCTGTGGCGCTATGTTTGGGGACAATCTTTCTTTTATTTCGGATACGACTATTGCGGCTACGCAGAGTCTTGGCTGTCAGATGAAAGATAAATTCAGGACTAATATCATGATTGCGTTTCCTGCAGCGGTGATTGCGGCGGTGATTTTCATCTTCTTGGGCGGAAATTCTTCTTCTGCTGTTTTAGAAAATCAAGCTTCAGGGAGTCCTTCCATTTGGCTCATTTTTCCGTATTTATTGGTGATTGTGCTTTCGGTTTTGGGCGTGAATGTTTTTCTAGTGCTGCTTGTGGGAGTTCTTCTCAGCGGAATCATCGGTATCTCGACAGAAAGCCTTTCTTGGCTGGATTTTGCGAATAAAATCTATGAAGGTTTTTCGGATATGAATGAGATTTTTCTTTTGGCTTTACTGACTGGCGGACTGGCGGGAATTGTAGAAAATATGGGAGGAATTACATTCTTGCTAAATAAAGTAAAACAAATGGTACGCGGACAAAAATCGGCTTATTTCGGAATGGGATTTTTGGTAAGCCTTATCGATGCAGCGATTGCGAATAACACGATTGCGATAGTTCTTTCAGGAAAAGTTGCAAAAAATATTACCGAAAAATACAACCTTAGCCCTAAGTTTTCGGCATCAGTACTAGATATTTTCTCTTGTATTGTTCAGGGAATTCTCCCTTATGGAGCACAGGTTTTGATTTTAATAAAACTCAGCGAGAATAAGGTAAATTATTTAGAAATGCTGAAAAATGCTTGGTATTTGTATTTTCTATTATTCTTTGTGGTGCTTTTCATCATCATTAAAAGCAGAAAGCAAACCCAAATTTCATAAACTAAAAAAAGTCCTCATATTGAGGACTTTTTTGTTAGTTGTTATCAGCTTCATAAGTATCTTTATCTATGATCTTTACTTGTTGGTCTAGCTTGTCTAAACGGCTTTGTACTTTAGCCATTTCCTTCTCTATTTTACGAAGTTTTTTCTCACTAGATGCCAAATCTCTGTTTATTTTCTCAGTTTCTTTTAGAACCTTCATCGTTTGTTTTGCATCTTTAGCTGTAGCTTTTGCATCTGATGAACTGAAATCTGTAGTTGCCGTGTTTGCTTGTGCATTTACAGCTGCAGCTTTATTTCTCAAATCATCAGTTGATGCCTTTTCTTTTTCGTAATCGATTTTTAATTTAGTAAGTTTTGTTTTTA
>CAUSFO010000018.1:0-23869 GCA_963530895.1 uncultured Flavobacteriaceae bacterium
ATCCTTGGGAAAGAAGGGCAGATACTCAAAAAAGATGAAGGAGCGGCCGACTGGAATAGTCAGGCGGTTCATAGTTTTATAGATAAATTATAATTTTGGCAAGAGTTTTGCTGCTTTTATTAAAAAAATATTTATAAAAATGAAAAAAATTAAGATGGCTTATCAAGTTTATAAAAACAGAAGTTTTTTCACTAAAATTCCTGATATTTTTAGAATGATAAAGTCTTCATTTAGAGGAGAATATAAGATGAATAAGTCATCAGTAATTATTCCTGTCCTTATATTTATTTACATGCTTTCTCCTTTGGATTTTATTCCAGATTTCATTCCTTTTATTGGTATTTTGGATGATTTGGGACTTTTTGCTATTGCAGTTTCCAAACTTACAAAAGAGCTGGATAATTTTTATCTATGGGAGGCTAATAGAGCAGAATAGTATTTTATAAACAACAATCTATAAATAAAAAAACATACTTTTTTAAGTATGTTTTTTTTGTAATTGCTCTTCTACAAAATCCAAAATATCTTTTGCGACATCTTCTTTGGATTTTAGAGCAAAATCTTTCTGCTCCGAAGGTGTGATGATTTTGATTTTATTGGTATCGTTTTTAAATCCTGCGCCACTGTCTTTTAGCGAGTTTAGGACAATCATATCTAGATTTTTTCGCACTAGTTTTCCTTTTGCGTTTTCTTCTTCGTTCTGAGTTTCCAAAGCGAAACCAACCAAAAATTGGTTTTTCTTTTTCTCGCCCATAGTTTTCAGAATATCAGGATTTTTGACTAGTGTGATGGTCATCTCCTCATCATTCTTTTTGATTTTTTCTTGGGCAATTTCTTTTGGAGCATAGTCTGCCACTGCTGCACTCATTATCGCAATATCTGTATTGTCAAAATATTGAAAAACAGCATTGTACATTTCTTTTGCGGAATTTACTTTTTCTAATGATATGTTTTTGTCAGTCCTCAGTGCAGTTGGCCCTGAAATTAGAATCACTTTTGCTCCTCTTTTTTCGGCTTCTTCTGCGATGGCAAATCCCATTTTCCCAGAGGAATGATTTCCGATAAACCGCACAGGGTCAATGGCTTCGTAAGTTGGTCCTGCTGTTACAAGAACTGTTTTTCCAGCTAAAGATTTTTTTTGCTCTGAATTAAAGAAATTAAAAATAGTTTTATAGATAGTTTCTGTTTCTGCCATTCGCCCTTTGCCCACCAGTCCACTTGCCAATTCGCCTTCTTCTGCAGGAATGATGATGTTCCAATATTCTTCGACAAGTTTTAGATTTCGCTCGGTAGAAGGATGGATGTACATATCCAGATCCATCGCAGGGGCTATAAACACAGGACATTTTGCCGAAAGATAGGTGGCTATCACTAGATTGTCACATATGCCATTGACCATCTTTGCAAGGGTGTTTGCGGTGCATGGAGCAACTAGTATTACATCTGCCCACAAGGCTAAATCTACATGGCTGTTCCACTCTCCATCTTGCGAGGAAAACTCACTGAATACCTTTCTTTTAGATAATGTGGATAGGGTAAGAGGGCTTACAAATTCTTTTGCGGATGGCGTTAGGATAACTTGTACTTCTGCTCCGTTTTTGATGAAATCCCTTACGAGAGTATTAATTTTATAAGCTGCGATACAGCCCGTGATTGCGATTAGTATTTTTTTTCCTGATAAATCCATTTTTTAAATTTTGGAATAAATTTAAGTAAAATAAAAACAAAAAAGTTGTAACTCACACGAAATTACAACTTTTTTGATAAAATAAATATAAAAATAAAAAAGATTATTTATCTGTCTTTCTGAAATAAATCTCATCATCCAACCATTCTTTGATGGCAATAGATGTAGGTTTTGGTAATTTTTCGTAGTATTTAGAGATTTCTATCTGTTCTCTATTTTCAAAAACTTCTTCTAAAGAAGTGTCACGCACAGCAAATTCATCAAGCTTATTATGCAGCTCAGTTCTTATTTCAGAGTTGATTTGCTCTGCTCTTTTTCCCATGATTACAATAGCCTCGTAGATACTTCCTACTTTTTCCTCTATTTTGTCTTTGTCGTAAGTAATGGTATTAACTTCAGCTTTGATATCTTTAATGTTTCTCATCTTTACAAAAAATTATTCCGCAAATTTAGTAAATAAAAAATAAATTCAAAAAACTTTATTTTTCCTCTTCTTCCTTTTCTCTCTTTTTCAGTTCTTCTTCTCTTTGTTTTTCTAGGAATTCAGCTTTTCTTTTTTCGTTTTCTTCGATTACTTTTAGGTGTTTTTCTAATTCCTTAGATAGTTTTTCTCTCATAGAAACCGCTTCTTTAGAAGAACTTGTATCAGGATAATCTCTTTCCACATCCTTTGAAAAGGCGATGGCATTTTCTAAACGATCTTTTTTCAAATCATAGATAGAGTGCATTCCTAGTTCATATTTGGCTTTCATGATATGCTCAAAACTTTTTTGTCTTAGTTTTGTGCTTGGATAGTCTTCTAGTAGATTTTCAAATGCAGTAACAGCCGCTCTGTAATCAGCCATTCTGAAGTATCTTCTAGCTTGTTCGTAGTATTTGGTTTCTAGCCTTTGGGTAAGTTCATCTATTTTTTTGTTAGCATCTTCTGCTCTTTCTTTATCAGAATTAGGATGATTATTTAAGAAATCCTGAAGCATGTTGATAGCAGATTCTGTGCTGGTTTGGTCTAGATTGTAGTCCGCAGCATCTTGATAGTAGCATATCGCAGCCATGTATGAAGCTTCTTCTCTTCTTGGATCATTAAGGAAAGTACCTGCGAAATTTTTGAACTGGTGTCCTGCCAATCTGTAGTTTTTGTCATAATAGTTGGCATAAGCGAGTTTAAAAACCACTTCTGGTGCATCATCAGTCCCTGCGACTAGGTTAGGAAGTCTGTCATATAGTGCGATGGCGTTAGACCATTTTTTTTGTGCATAAAATTCATTAGCAGTATTGAGGATATAGTCTTTATCACTGCTTTTGAGTGCAGTGGTAAGTTGTCTATTACACGAAATTATGCTCAATGAAGCTAAAGCAATAACAAAATATTTTTTCATAAATTTTGACTAAAAATAAATTTAAACCACAAAAATATAATTTTTTTTGCCAAAAGAATTGATTTAACAAAAAATTATCATTTTTATTAGAAAATTATTTTTCATCAAAGCCTAAAATAGCAAAAACACAGTTGTGTAAATGTTCTATTACTTTTTTCTCTATTTTCAGAGGCAGGTCTTGTGAGGTGCAGTTTAGGAATTTTTCATAAAAAGACCTGTTTCTGATGGTAAACAGAACAGTTCCTACGATAGTGGAGATGATGTCCTCTGCCTTTGCAGGTTTTTTGAAAGTTCCTGTGGCCATGCCTTTTTCTATGATTTTTTCTATAATATTAGTGCAGATGAGATAGAAATCTGTGAGAAGATTTCTGACTCTTTCAGAATTTTTCATTTCCTGAGTGACAAATCCATGGAAATGAGTGTATTTTAGAACTTCTCCTACCACGAAATTGATAATTTCTTTTATCTGGATTTCTGGTCTTATGTTGCCCAATATTTGGGTAAGTTCAGAGAATTTCTCTTTACTTCTCTGTATGCGGTATTCATACAGGCAGGTCATCATTTTTTCTTTTGAACCAAAATAGTACGAAATCATTGCTACATTGATATTGGCTTTTTTAGAAATCTCTCTTACAGAGGTGTCTTCAAAGCCATTTTGGGCAATAAGCTCCTCAGCCACATTTAGAATGTGAATTTGTTTTGCGTTAAAAGGTTTTTGCATCTCTTAGTTTGTCAATTATAGTTAAACCGAAAAGGTCTTCCACAAAGGTAAGGCAATTTTTGTGAAAAATACTAAAAAAATAACATGATGAATTTCATAAAATAAATTTTGTTTTCTACTGATTTTAGTTTAAATTTGGAGAAAAATTTTAAATAAAATGAACATACCAGCAGAACTAAAGTACACAAAAGACCATGAATGGGTAAGAATAGAAGGAAACATCGCTGTGGTGGGAATCACGGATTTCGCACAGAGTGAGTTAGGAGATATTGTTTTCGTAGACATTGACAGCGTGGGTGATGAGCTAAACGCAGGAGATGTTTTTGGAAGCGTAGAGGCTGTGAAGACAGTGTCTGACCTATATCTTCCACTTTCTGGGAAAGTAGTGGAGTTTAATGAAGAGCTAGAAAGTGAGCCAGAACTAGTGAACACAGATCCTTATGGAAAGGGCTGGATTATAAAATTAGAAATAGCAGAAGGTGCAGATCAGCCAGAACTTCTTTCTGCAGAACAATATAATGAAGTGATTGGATAAGATTAGTCGCTTATTTAGATACAAGATATTGCCCATTTATTGGGCATTTCTTACTTATATGCTTCTTAGACCTGGTGAGGTTAATAGGGAGAAACATTGGTTTGAGTTTCATAATTTAGACAAGATAGTTCATTTCCTTATTTTTACTGTTTTAGGGTTCTGCTATAGTGTGTCTTTCCCAAAACAAAAAAAATGGCTTTTTGTGGTGGTGATGTTTGTTTATGCACTATTCACGGAGGTTGCACAGGGACTTATGAATATGGGGCGGACGATGGATTTTTATGACCTGATTGCGGATATGATAGGTGTGGGTTTTGGGTGTTTCCTTTTTTGGCAAATTTTGTCTTATATAGAGAAAAGGAAATAGGGGAAGATTTTAGAAATACTGGATAATTCTTTGATTTTTCTTACTTTTGCAAAAATTTTCAGAGATAATTTTTTTAGATGAATAATGTTTATGATAATATTTTAGGTCTTATAGGGAATACTCCCATGGTAAGGCTTAATAAAGTGGTAGAGGACAATCCTGCAAAGGTTTTTGCAAAATTAGAATCTTATAACCCAGGGCACTCTGTGAAAGACAGAATAGCTCTGTACATTATAGAAACTGCTGAAAAAAAAGGAATTTTAACCAAAGGTGCTACCATCGTAGAAACCACTTCTGGGAATACAGGATTTTCGGTAGCAATGATCAGTGCATTACGCGGTTACAAGTGTATTTTGGCGGTAAGTGATAAAACAAAACCAGAGAAAATAGCTTTCCTAAAATCATTGGGAGCGACTGTCTATGTATGCCCTGCTAGTGTTCCTGCTGATGATCCACGCTCTTATTACGAAGTAGCCAAAAGAATTACCGCAGAAACGCCTAATTCGGTGTATATCAATCAGTATTTCAATGAGTTAAATGTAGAAGCGCATTATTTGACTACAGGAAAAGAAATTTGGGAGCAAACGGAAGGAAAAATTACCCATCTTTTTGGATGTACAGGGACTGGTGGAACGCTCTCTGGTTCAGCTAAATACATCAAAGAACAAAATCCTGATGTGAAAATCATCGGAGTGGATGCAGACGGCTCTATTCTGAAAACTTACCACGAAACAGGGAAAATCAATAAAGATGAAATCCACTCTTACCAAATAGAAGGTTTGGGGAAAAATTTAATTCCAGACACGCTTCTTTTTGATAAAATAGATGAATTTGTAAGAGTAAATGATGAAAACAGTGCCTACATGACCCGCGAAATAGCTATAAAAGAGGCTATTATGGGAGGCTATACCACAGGTGCTGTGATGCAGGCGTTTAAACAATACGCTCAAAATCATACCTTTACGAAGGATGATTTGGTGGTGCTTATTTTCCCAGACCACGGCTCTAAATACATGACCAAAGTATACAGCGATGAGTGGATGGCGGAAATGGGCTTTACTCACAGTGATATGGCTAAATATAAAGAAGCTATTATAATATAAAAATTTGATTACGAATAAATTAGAAAAAATTATGGATATTTTTGAAAGAATTAAACAAAATCCAGGACCATTGGGTCAGTTTGCGGATTATGGTGAAGGATATTTTATTTTCCCAAAATTAGAAGGGAAAATCGGGCCAAGAATGAAATTTCAAGGGAAAGAAGTGGTTTTTTGGTCTGCAAATGATTATTTGGGGCTTTGTAACCACCCAGAAGTTTTGGAAGCAGATGCCAAAGCAGCAGCAGAATATGGAATGTTCTACCCAATGGGAGCGAGAGCGATGTCTGGTGAGACAGAAGCGCACCTGCAGCTGGAGAGAGAATTGGCTGAGTTTGTAGAGAAAGAAGCGGCTTATCTGCTGAACTTCGGTTATCAAGGGATGGTGTCTATCATAGATGCTTTGGTAACGAGAAGAGATGTTATCGTATATGATGCTGATTCTCACGCATGTATCATTGACGGGGTAAGACTACATTTCGGGACAAGTTTTACTTACAAACACAATGATATGGAGAGCTTGGAGAAAAACCTTGAAAGAGCTACGAAAGTAGCAGAAGAAAACGGCGGAGGAATTTTAGTAATTACAGAGGGAGTTTTCGGAATGAGAGGTCAGCAGGGTAAATTAAAGGAAATCTGCGATTTGAAAAAGAAATTTAATTTCAGATTGTTGGTGGATGATGCTCATGGTTTCGGAACATTAGGAGAAAGAGGTGCTGGAGCTGGTGAGGAGCAAGGATGCCAAGACCAAATCGATGTGTATTTCTCTACTTTTGCTAAATCAATGGCTGGTTTCGGGGCTTTCGTGGCAGGAGACAAGCAGATTGTAAGATACCTTAAATTCAACCTTCGTTCTCAGATTTTTGCTAAATCTTTGACAATGCCGATGGTTATCGGAGGATTGAAGAGATTGGAGCTTTTGAGAAGCAGACCAGAAATCAAGGCTAAACTTTGGGAAAATGTTCGCAAATTACAAAACGGACTTAGAGAAAGAGGATTTAATTTAGGAGAAACGAATACTTGTGTAACGCCTGTATTTATCGAAGGTTCGCCAGTAGAAGCGACACTATTGGTAAAAGACCTGAGAGAGAATTATGGAATTTTCACTTCAGTGGTGGTTTATCCTGTAATTCCGAAAGGAAATATCTTGCTAAGGCTGATTCCTACGGCATCTCATACCGATGCGGAAATCAACGAAACTCTGGATGCTTTCGCAGCATTGAAAGAAAAACTAGATTCAGGTTTTTATAAAGAACAAGAGAAACAAATGGGCTTGAACTTTATGCCGCTTTAAAAAATGATTTAAAATCCAGTATTGAGCAAATCAATGTTGGATTTTTTTATTTTTGTAAAAAAATATTTTTAATGAGAAGAATTATTCTATTGGGGCTGTCGGCTTTTCCTGTTTTGGGATATTCTCAGACGGAAGAAGAGGAACCAAAGGAAAAACAGATAGAAGAGGTGGTTTTTCAGAAAAAAGCTAAATCCACAGACCTTACCAATGTGCAGATTTCCTCAGAGGAGGTGAAGGAGGTGGCTACGGTTTCGGGAGGAGTGGAAACCTTGCTGAAAACCCTGCCTTCGGTAAACTCAAATGCAGAGCTGAGTTCTCAATATATGGTGCGTGGTGGGAATTTTGATGAAAATCTTACCTATATCAATGATGTGGAAATCCTCAGGCCGCTTCTCATCAGAAACAGCCAGCAGGAGGGGATGAGTATCATCAATCCTGATATGGTCTCTACAGTTAATTTCTCTGCGGGAGGCTTTGAGGCGAAATATGGCGACAAGATGTCTTCGGCTCTCAATATTTATTACCGCCAGCCGAGGGGTTTTGAGCTTTCTGGCGAGGCATCGCTCATTGGCGGCAGGCTGACTTTGGGAATGGCATCCAAAGACCAAAAACTTTCGGCTTTATTCGGTGCGAGGTACAGAAACACTAATTTGGTTTTAAACACGCTGAATGAAAATACCGATTTTAATCCAAAATATTTTGATTTTCAGACATATATAAATTATAAATTTAATCCAAAATGGAACTTGTCCTTTCTAGGCTATTGGATGAATAATATCTATGAAATGCGCCCAAAGGAAAGGAGTATAGATTTTGGAACTTTGCAAAATCCTATTACGCTGGATGTTTATTATGATGGGAAGGAGGAAGATAAGTATAAAAATATGATGGGAACGGTCTCACTGAATTTTATTCCAAATGAAAAATGGGCGCTTTCTTGGGATAATTTCGCCTATCAAAACAGAGAGCGAGAATATTATACCATTTCATCGGCATTTAGATTGTTCGTTCCGAACGCTTCTACGGGCTATTATACAGCATCTTATGATATAGGAGAGCAGACAGACCACGCGAGGAATGATGTTTTACTCAGGACTTTTGGCTCTCAGTTTAAAATAAAATTTTCTCCTTCAGTCAATACCAAAATAGAAGTGGGAGCAAAGATAGAATCTGAAAAACTGCAGGATGCTACCAACGAATGGCGATATGTGTCTTATAGTGGATATAGTTTTCCTATGCAAAATTATCCATTTGGGATTTTAAATTCTGCTCCTTTAAACCTGAATTACAACATTAGTGGGATGAACGATGTAAGTGCTACAAGGTTTTCGGCTTTTGCTCAATATTCCAAAAAATTCCTCTGGGGTGGGCATAAGATGTTTGTGAATGCAGGTGCGAGGGTGCAGAACTGGAGTTTTAATAAAGAATTTCTGTTTTCTCCAAGATTTCAGCTGGCTGTAAAGCCTGATTGGGAAACAGATATGCTGTTTCGTTTCGCTGCAGGGGTCTATTATCAGGCGCCTTATTATAGAGAAATCAAATCCCTTGATGGAAGTTTGGACAGTTCTATCAAGGCTCAAAAATCCCTGCATTTTCTCCTTGCCAATGATTATGAATTTTCATGGAAAGACCGACCATTTAAACTGACCACAGAGCTTTATTACAAGAAAATGAGCAGTCTGATGCCTTATTATATGGACAATATGCGCATAAGATATTCAGGGAAAAATAATGCGAAGGGCTATGCGTACGGTGTGGATGCGAGGTTGTTCGGAGAGTTCGTTCCTGGGGTGGATTCTTGGATTTCTGTGGGATATTCCAGAATTTACGAAAATATTGATAATAAAGGTTTTATCCCTCGCCCTACCGACCAGCGTTTTCGTGTGTCGATGTTTTATCAAGACTATATGCCTAAATTCCCAAGCATGAGGGTAAATCTTACTTTGGTCTATGCGAGCGGGCTTCCTACGGGAACGCCGATATTATTTAATGTAGATGGAACGCCTAATTTTGATACGGCATATCATTTCCAAAAAACATTGACCTCGTATAAGCGTGTGGATATAGGACTTACCAAGATTTTTATAAACCAGAAAGACCATAAGCCAAAGAGTGTTTTTTGGTCTAAATTCAAGGAATTAAGCCTTGGAGTTCAGGTTTTTAATGCGTTTAATATTCATAATACCGTTGCCAATCAATGGATAAATGACATAGAGACAGGCTATTATTATCCTGTTCCTGTGCGATTGACAGGGCGTTTTTTCAATGCGAAATTGGAGTTTAAATTTTAATAAAAAACCACTGAATTAATTCAGTGGTTTTTTGTGGATTAAATATTTTGGGTTAAACAACTTTCACTACGAAATAGTTTTTCTTTCCTTTTTGAAGAAGAAGGAATTTCCCATTGATGAGGTTTTCTTCGCTCGTGATGAAGCTTTCATTTACTTTGGTTTTGTTCACCGAGATAGAATTTCCTGCAAGTTCTCTCTTGGCTTCACCTTTTGAGGAGAGGAAACCTGTCTTTTCTGAAAGCAGACTCACGATATCCGCACCGATGATTTCCTGTTTGCTGACTTCTTTTTGTGGAACGCCGTCAAAAACTTCAAGGAAAGTCTGCTCATCGAGCTTTTGTAAGTCGTCTGAAGTAGAAT
Source organism: uncultured Flavobacteriaceae bacterium (assembly GCA_963530895.1). Taxonomy (GTDB): domain Bacteria; phylum Bacteroidota; class Bacteroidia; order Flavobacteriales; family Weeksellaceae; genus JABCPE02. Next base: position 9,732 of record CAUSFO010000018.1, read on the forward strand.
TTCCGAAAAGAATTTTTGAAGCCTGAATAGCCTTGTCCAATTCTGTTTTTCCGTGAACCAAAATAGTAAGTTCTTCCGCTAATTTATTTTGTAAAACTCTTAAATGCGGTGCCTCGCTATGTTGAGCTGTCAGCTGTTCGATTTCTTCTTTTGGAAGCATCGTGAAAATCTTGATATATCGCTCTGCATCAGCATCAGAAGTGTTTATCCAGTATTGATAGAATTTGTAAGGCGAGGTTTTTTCTGGGTCTAGCCAAACATTTCCACCTTCGGATTTTCCAAATTTAGTTCCATCAGCTTTCGTAATCAGCGGGCAAGTAAGCGCATAAGCTTTTCCTCCTGCGATACGGCGGATAAGCTCTGTTCCAGTGGTGATATTCCCCCATTGGTCAGAGCCACCCATCTGGAGCGTACAGTTTTTTTCTTTGTAGAGATGGAGGAAATCATAGCCTTGAATCAATTGATAAGAAAACTCTGTGAAGGACATTCCGTCTGTGTTTTCATTTGGGTCAAAACGCTTTTTCACAGAGTCTTTCGCCATCATATAATTAACGGTGATGTGCTTACCCACATCGCGAATGAAAGACAGAAATGAGAAGCCTTTCATCCAATCATAATTATTGACAAGCTCGGCAGCATTAGGAGCATCACTATCAAAATCGAGGAACTTTGAGAGTTGTTTTTTAATCCCTGTAATGTATTGTGCAAGCATTTCCTCTGTAAGGAGGTTTCTCTCTGCCGACTTTCCGGAAGGGTCGCCAATCATCCCTGTAGCACCTCCCACAAGGGCATACGGCTTATGTCCGCAGTTCTGGAAGTGTTTTAGTATCATTATCCCAACCAAATGCCCGATATGCAATGAATCCGCAGTAGGGTCAAATCCGATATACGCCGAACGAAGCCCTTCCATAAGGTGTTCTTCAGTTTCAGGCATTATATCCTGAATCATACCACGCCAACGCAGTTCTTCTACGAAATTTTTCATTTTTAATAAAATTTAAAAATTAGTAATAAATATTCGGAAATTAGTTTTTTCAGCTTTAAAAATAAAAATTCACTCGGATGAAAATCCGAGTTACTCATGTTCTTCTATGATGTGTTTTAAACTCATTTTTTAATCTGAAAACAGCACAAAGGTAAAGAAAATATTTATTTTATTAGAAATATTGTTCAAAAGTTTTTCGGAATCAAGACAAAATAATGAATATAAATCTTATTTTTGTTGTTTAAAATCAATTTTATGGAAAGAATAGCAAGTTTTACCGTAGACCATCTGAAAATGCAGAGAGGAATTTTCGTTTCTCGTAAAGATCATGTTGGAAATGAAGTGCTAACTTCGTTTGATATCAGAATGAAAAGACCATACAAAGAGCCTGTTTTGGGGATTGCGGAAATCCACACAATGGAGCATCTGGCGGCAACATGGCTCAGAAATAGTGACTGGAAAGATAAAGTTATCTACTGGGGGCCGATGGGCTGTATGACAGGGAATTACCTTATTTTGGCTGGTGATTACGAATCAAAGGACATTGTAGAGCTGATGACCAGAATGTTTAAATTCATCAGTGAGTTTGAGGGCGATATCCCTGGCGCATCTGAGGTGGAGTGCGGAAATGTCTACTGCAACAACCTTCTGATGGCAAGATACGAAGCAAAAAAATACTTGGAAGAGGTGCTTCTTAACTTAAAAGATGAAAATCTAAACTATCCGCAGTAATGTATTGTTTCAGAGATAGTTGTAATTTAAAAATGGTATTTTCTTTTATGAAAATACCATTTTGTTTTTTTAAGGAGAAATAAGCTGTAAATCTATACTTTTCCAATATTTTTTTGGCAGGAGTATGGTTTTAGAGTGGACATCAGTGTAGAAAAAGAGATACATATTATCATCATTGTTCCACAGTGTTACGCTGTTTTCATAGCGGGAATTGGAAATGCTAAAACCTGTTCTTTTGAATTGAAAAAACGGAATAGATTCTTCTTTGGAATAATGAATGTTGTATATGGCATAGTCGCCATTTCTTTTTGGAAAAATAAAAGGATAGTTTGCTGCAGAAGCGGCAACGCCTACAATTGACTCATTTGGGTCTGTAATGCTGATATTTAGCTTTTCTAAATATTCTTTCAGATTATCAAATCCTTTGAAAATAGTATTCGTAGAGGCGATTTTATTCAGATTGTCATCTAGAAAAAGTGTAGAATTTTTCTCACTGATGATATAGACTCTGTTCCCTTGCTTTGTTGGATAGCTTTCGATTTCCTCTGGAGCGAGGATTTTTTTCTTTATTTCAAAATCTTTTTTAGAAATGAAATCAATCGTTTTTTTACTCGTAAAACCAGTCAGATAATCTCCTTCATCTCTGACTTTGATGTATTTTTTTGGAAGTTTTATTCTGCTATCCAAATCCAGATTATTCAGAAGAAAGCCATTTCCACTAGAATGAGCATACATATAATCTTTTTTATCAATGCTAATGAGATAAGTATCAATGAGATAGTCTATTTTTTCCATTTTCCCAGTCTGTTTATTTGTGATTACAGCGCCTTTGTTTCCATTTAGAACGATGAAAGGCGACTCATTATCAATCAAACGAGATACCCATTGGTAGGATGGCGGCAGGGTTTCGTTTCCATCTTTATCCACGATGCCGTATTGGTTATTCCACCCAAATTCATAGTAATTCTGCTGTGCATTTGCGGTCAATGCAAATAGCGAAAGAATAAGAAATAAAAAAGTTTTCATAATGAAGAGAATTTTATAAAGGCAAATTTATTAAATAAATCCGATTTATAAGGTTTATTTTTTTTACTTTTGTCTTTTTATTAAAATAGAAATTATTATGTCATCAGCGCCAAGTTTAGCAAAAGGAACTCGGGATTTTACAGCACAGGAAATTTACAATAGAAGATACATCATCGGTGTTTTGCAGCAGAATTTTGAGCTGTTTGGTTTTCAGCCTTTGGAGACGCCGAGTTTTGAAAATCTTTCTACACTTACTGGGAAATACGGAGAAGAGGGAGATAGACTGATTTTCAAGATACTTAATTCAGGAAATTTTACTTCTGATGTGGATGAGGAAACTTGGCAGAATAAGGATTTCAAAAAACTAACTCCACAGATTTCTGACAAGGCGCTTCGATATGATTTGACCGTGCCATTTGCGAGATTTGTAGCGATGAACCACGGAAAACTTTCATTCCCGTTTAAGAGGTATCAGATTCAGCCCGTTTGGAGAGCAGACCGCCCGCAGAAAGGGAGATTTAGAGAGTTTTACCAATGTGATGCGGATGTGGTAGGTTCGGAAAGTTTGTGGCAGGAAGTGGAGCTGGTGCAGTTGTATCTGAAGAGTTTTGCAGAGCTGGGAATTCCTATTAAAATCTGCATCAATAACCGAAAAATCCTCTCTGGTCTGGCGGAATATGCGGATATATCGGAGCAGTTGATAGACTTTACGGTTGCTTTGGATAAACTGGATAAAATCGGGAAAGATGGCGTAATTAAGGAAATGCAGGAAAAGGGAATTTCACAAGAAGCCGTAGAAAAGCTGAACTTCCTATTTGAAGGGCTTTCCACGAAGGATACACTTGCCCTGCTGAAAGAAAAATTTAAAGGGATAGAAGTTGGCGAAAAGGGAATAGAAGAGCTGGAGTTTGTATTAAATAAAGCGCTGGAACTGGGTGTAAATGATGAGGTTTTGGTTTTTGATATTACCCTTGCCCGCGGTTTGGACTACTACACAGGAGCGATTTTTGAAGTAAAGGCTCAGGGCATCCAGATGGGGTCTATTGGCGGCGGCGGAAGGTATGACAATCTTACGGAGGTTTTCGGTGTGAAGGGAATTTCGGGGATTGGGATTTCATTCGGATTGGATAGAATTTACCTTGTTATGGAGGAATTGGGGCTTTTTGCTGACAATAAAACGCCTAAAATAGAATACCTTTTTGCGAATTATGGCGATGAGGAGGCAACCGAGGCGATGAAAGTAATCCAAAAACTAAGAGTCAAAGGAGTTTCCGCGGAGCTGTACCCAGAAAACGCCAAACTGAAAAAACAATTTACCTATGCCGAGAAGAAAGGAATTCCAGAGATTGTTTTTTACGGAGGAGATGAGATTAAAAACCAGCAGGTTACCGTGAAAAACTTGGACAGCGGAGAGCAGAAAACAATAGGTTTGGAGGAGTTTTTGAGATAAAAAATAAAGTTTAACAAAGATAAAGACAAATAACAAAATAAATAATTATGTCTAATTACATAGAAACAGAACAGGTTTCATTTCAGGATTTTAGAAAGCAAGTTTTAGATGATTATCGTTTGGGAAGAATTTCCCGTGAGGCAAGTTATTTAACGAGAAAAGAGGTTCTTACAGGAAAAGCAAAATTCGGGATTGTAGGAGATGGGAAGGAACTTCCGCAGTTAGCAATGGCAAAGGTTTTCCGTGAGGGAGACTGGCGATCAGGATATTACCGCGACCAGACTTTTGCGATGGCAGTGGGAGTTTTGAGTGTGGATGCATTTTTTGCCCAGCTCTATGCAGATACTGATGTAGAGCGCGAACCCGCTTCGGCAGGGAGACAGATGCCGTGCCATTTTGCGACTCGTTCTTTGAATGAAGACGGAAGCTGGAAAGATTTGACACAGATTAAAAATATTTCATCCGATATATCGCCTACAGCAGGGCAGATGCCGAGACTTCTAGGGCTGGCTTTGGCGTCTAATGTTTATAAAGAAGTAAAATTCCAAGGCTCTGAAAAATTCTCCCACAATGGGCAGGAAGTGGCTTTTGGGACAATCGGAGATGCATCTACGGCGGAAGGGCATTTTTGGGAAACTATCAATGCAGCGTGTGCTTTGCAGGTGCCGATGATTATGTCTATTTGGGATGACGGCTATGGAATTTCTGTTCCTACGCACAACCAAAGAGCAAAGGAAGATTTATCTGAAATTTTGGCTGGTTTCCAAAGAAAAGAAGGCGATAAGCAAGGGTGCGAGGTTATCCAAGTAAGAGCGTGGGATTATCCGATGCTTTTGGAGGCTTATGCCCGTGCAGAGCAGCTGGCAAGGGAGGAAAGCGTGCCTGTGATTTTGCATATTATAGAAGTTACACAGCCGCAGGGACACTCTACATCTGGTTCTCATGAGAGATATAAGGATGAGGAGAGGATGAACTTTGAGACAGAGTTTGATTGTCTTAATAAATTTAGAGAATGGATTTTAAATTATTCTATCCAAATAGATGGCGAAGAGCAGACACTTTCTTCTGTGGAAGAGCTGGATGAGATAGAAAAAGAAGCAAAAGCCTTTGTGAGAGAACAGCAGAAGAAGGCTTGGGCGGAATATAGAGCCTCAATAGACCATATCCAAAACCAAGTTTTACCATTGGTAAAACAGTTTGAAAATCAGCCAGAAGTTGTTGCGTTGTTGGAGAAGTTCTCGGCATTGGTTACAGTAGGCAAAAAGGATATTTTTGCATTGGTGAGAAAAGTGCTTTGGGCTACGAGAGAGCAAAATACCAACGATAGAAAAAATCTGGTGCAGGTTTACGAAAGAATTTCAGCGAAAGAGACTGATAATTATTCATCTCATTTGTACAGCGAATCAGAGTGGAAAGCTGTGAATATTCCAGAAATAAAACCAGTTTTCAGCGAAGATTCTCAAATTTTGGATGGAAGAGTAGTTATCCGTAATAATTTTGACAAGATTTTTGAGAAATATCCAGAAACATTAATCTTTGGTGAAGATACAGGAAGCATCGGTGATGTGAACCAAGGACTTGAAGGAATGCAGGAAAAATACGGTGAAACCAGAATTGCAGATACAGGAATCCGTGAAGCGACTATTTTAGGGCAGGGGGTTGGTCTGGCAATGAGAGGTTTAAGACCGATTGCAGAAATCCAGTATTTGGATTATGTTTTATATTGTCTGCAAGGAATGAGCGATGATTTGGCAACTTTACAATACAGAACCAAAGGCGGTCAAAAAGCTCCTGTTATCGTGAGAACCCGTGGACACCGTTTGGAAGGGGTATGGCATTCGGGCTCGCCTATGGCGGGGATTCTGAATTTGGTAAGAGGAATGATGGTTTTAGTGCCGAGAAACCTTACTCAGGCAGCAGGATTCTATAATACGATGCTGAAATCTGATGACACGGCGCTTATCATAGAACCACTGAACGGATACCGATTGAAAGAAAAACAACCAGACAACATCGGTGAATTTACCGTGCCTGTTGGAAAAGTGGAAATCACCAGAGCAGGGAAGGACATTACGCTGGTGACCTACGGTTCTACTTGGAAAATCGTAACGGAAGCTGTGGAAGAATTGGCAAAACTGGGTATAGATGCTGAGGTGATAGATGTTCAGTCACTATTGCCGTTTGACTTGTCAGAGGAAATCAGTGAAAGCGTGAAGAAAACCAATCGCCTTGCTGTAATAGATGAAGATGTAGAGGGCGGAGCTTCGGCGTATATCATGCAGCAGATTTTAGAGAAACAAGGGGCGTTTAGATACTTAGACAGCAAACCGCTGACCATAGCTGCTAAAAACCACCGACCAGCTTACGCATCAGATGGGGACTATTTCTCTAAGCCGTCTGTGGAAGACATCGTAGAAAAAGTCTATGACCTTTTCCATGAAAGCAACCCAGCGAAATTCCCTAAAATATTATAAAATTAAAGCAAAATGAAAACCTCCCTTAAAAAGGAGGTTTTTTATTTAAACCTATTAAAAATAGTTATATTAAAAAAGATAAGAGATATTATTTATTAAATATAAAATCAACTATTCTATCGGCAGCCTTCTGAGTTGCTTCTTCAATATCTTTTTTTGTCCATTTATCTTTAGGAAAATTAATTAGAGTAGTTGCGATAACATATTTACTATCTTTATATCCTATTTTATCAATTACAGACGACTGCTTTTTAGTTTTAAACCATTCATTTCCTATAGATTTATTAATATCCTCTTCAAGAAGAATTTTATTACCTAACTTATTCACTAAGCTATTAAATTCTTCCTTACTACTAATTTTAGCATCCTGTTGTATTGTAGGTATATTCCTGCCACTAGTAGGCATTATATGTTCAATATTTACATTTTCAGCAAAGTCAAATTTTACACCTTTTTGTTTAGCATATACATATTCATTAATATAAACTAATAAGTTTTTATCATATTCTTCAATAGCCTCCTTTAGTTCTTTTTCGTTCCAATTTACTCTGATATGTTCTTGAAAATCATTTTTTATGGTATCAATAGAAACTTTTTTATCTACTAATTTAATAGCTTCTCCAAAAAGGAATGTCTTGAATTTAGCACTTGAGTAACCAATATCGCTCAACTCTAAAATAGTAAATATTTTGAGTAAAGATTCAACTATTTCCAATAAACTTGTTTCGGTAATTTCTTCTACTTTATAACGATATAAATAAGCAGACAAGAATAATTTAGCATTTTCATTACATTTCAATAGTAGTTTTACTATAGAATAATCTTTTATATGATTCCAAATGTATGCTATTTTGGTAAGTTTTTGACAGAGAACTAAAGGATCTTCTAATAATTTTCGTTCAATATCAGTGTAATAGCGTCTTAAACCAGGAGTAGCTACATCAATAGAAATATTTCCATCTTCTTTAGTGCTCAAGTAATCTTGGTTTACAGCACGATTAATGTACATAAATTGCTGTAAAATACCATCTATATTAGTTATTTTACAGCTATTCAATTCATTAGCAAGTTTGCTTATATTTTCCCACTGCTCGTTAAAAACAGTTTTATCTCCTTTAGTATTAGAGTATAATTGCGCTGAAATAATATCAGCATCAGAAAGCGGTAAGCCTGTGGAATTTAAAGAATTAAACATCGTGATAGCTTGTTCTATTTGCCAACTGCGAATTTCTATTACTTCACATTTGGTTAAAAATATTTTGGCAAACTTGTTGAGCTGTGTTTCTGATTTCTCTCCTAACTTGATGAAAAAGTATTTAAAGTTACGAAAATGACGAGTATATTTGTTATCCTTTTGCTTCCTTTGAATTTTCTCTACATTCCTTTCAGCTTCTACATAATCACTTGCTTCAATAATTTTTTTTATTTCATTATTATAGAGCTCATTGATAGATTTATTTTCTAAGATGAGTATATTTTTAGTTTTAACAGGATCTTTAAGCATTGAAGGAATTTCTTCATCTTCAGCCTTATATAGTATTCCCATAATTTGATTACGCCTTGCTTTAAGTCCCGCTTTAAGCTCTTCAGAATCTTCATCATTGGGTACTTTAGCTATTGCTTCATTTAATCGTATAAGCATTGCTTTAAGCAATAACAAAAAGGTAGTAGTTCGTTGCTGTCCATCAATAAGACTGAATTTATCAGACAGAGAACAGTCTACGATAATTGTACCAAAAAAATAAGGGTCTTCAGCATCTGATTCTATGAAGTTTTCTATATCCTGCCATAGTTTATCACATTGAGCTATATCCCAAGAATAGCCGCGTTGATATTCAGGAATAACAAAATTTTCAGCCTTTTTTAAACGCAAGTAACTGCTGATTAGCTTTAAAGTTGGTTCTATATTTTTTGCCATATTAAGAGAAATTTCTATTTAAATTTTTAATCTTATTTTTTATTTTGAGAACTGATTTTTAAAAATCGGACAGCAAGCAGTGTAGCAGAAATAGTAAGACCTATCCCAAAGGCTACCCACATACCATAAGCGCCCATTTCCATGGTTATACAGAGGAAAAATCCTAATGGAAGCGTTACCACCCAGTAGGCGATGAATGTAATGACACTCGGTATTTTTACATCTTGTAATCCACGCAGACACGCCAAAGAAACGAGCTGTAATCCATCCGAAAGCTGAAAAAGTGAGGCGAGAACCAGCAGCTGCGAAGCCAGAGCAATCACGGCTGTTTCATTTTCTTTTGTAAAGAATGTAGGCAGGACATTTTTACCAATGGTAAAAGTCAGACAGCTTATAAGCATGAATAGGAAAACTATTTTCATGTTGTTAATTCCTATTTCCCTCACGGCTACGAAATCTTTTTCTCCTCGTTTTTTTCCAATCATAATCGTAGAAGCCACACCAAAACCAGCACAAAGATTGAAAGTAAAGGAAGCCATACTTATGGTAACTTGGTGGGCAGCAATGTCCGTGGTACTTACCATACCGCAGATAAAGGCAGCTAGTGCAAAGGCTGTAACCTCGAAAAACAACTGCATAGCTGTAGGAAGACCTAATTTTAGGAGAGTTTGGAACATTTCCTTTTTGAAAAGAGAAACCTTGAAACTCAGTTCGTTAATGTATCTTCTTGTGATGGAATTTCTTTTCATCACGATGTACAAGAAAATAACGGAGAAAATCCTTGCAATCAGTGTTGCATAGGCAGCTCCAGCCACACCCATCGGTTCCAATCCGAAAAGTCCTTTCATGAAAACATAGTTCAGAATTACATTGATGAGGTTCGCAGAAACAGTAGCTATCGTTACGCCGATGGTGTAGGACAGCCCTTCGGAAACCTCTCTCAGAGTCTGAAATTTCATTACGGGAATCACACTCAGCGAAATGATAGAAAGGTATAAAATAGCATCAGGGATGATTTCTTCTGGCTGTTTGGCGTAGTGTAATAGTGGCGCTATGGCTAACAGAATGAAAGTCAAAATCGTTCCGATAAGGATATTTATCACTGCTCCATGGCGAAAAACACTATTGATTCTGTCATGGTCTTTTTGAGCCTGAGCCTCAGAGACTAATGGTGGAATGGCAAATGAAAAACCAACTCCAAAAATAAAAACTGAAATAAAAACTGAGTTTGCTAATGCCGTGGAAGCCAGTGCGTTGGCGCCCAGCATATTTCCCACCATCATATTATCAAACAAATTCACGGAAACCTGCCCCAGCTGTGTAAGCATCACAGGGAGAGCGAGTTTAAAACATTCTCTGGTATATTTAAGATTAAGGGATAAAAACATAAAATTATTTTCTTACAAAATTAGTTACATCTTCTGCTGTTACAGGGTTTGAACCTAATATAATCAGCCTTTCTACTACATTTCTAAGTTCTCGGATATTTCCCGTCCATGAGAAATTTTGGAGGGTTTTTATGGCTTTGTCATCAAATTCTTTTACCGAAGTTCCCTGCTCCTCCGAGATGAGTTTCGCGAAATGTTTCACTAAAATAGGAATATCGTCCTTTCTTTCATCCAGAGAAGGAACATGGATTTCTATCACGGAAAGCCTGTGGTAGAGGTCTTCACGGAATTTTCCTGCTTCTATTTCTTTTTTCAAATCTTTGTTGGTCGCCGCCAGCACGCGTACATCTACTTTTATTTCCTTGTCGCTTCCCACAGGCGAAACTTTATTTTCCTGCAAAGCACGAAGGACTTTGGCTTGGGCTACGAGGCTCATATCACCGATTTCATCTAGGAAAAGAGTGCCGCCGTTAGCTTGTTCGAATTTCCCTTGCTTATCCTTGATAGCGCCTGTGAAAGAACCTTTTACATGTCCAAAGAGTTCACTTTCAATAAGTTCCGAAGGGATAGCGGCGCAGTTTACCTCTACGATAGGGTTTTTGCTGCGTTCACTGAGGGAATGAATAGCGTGTGCTACCAGCTCTTTCCCAGAACCATTGGAACCTGTGATTAGGACTCTGGCATCAGATGGCGCTACTTTTTCTATCATGCTTTGAATGTTTTTCAGAGCAGGAGATTCGCCAATCATTTGATATTTTTTGCTGACTTTCTTTTTCAGCTGGGTGTTTTCTTTGATGAGCGAATTTTTAGTATTTTGTAAATCCTTCTTTTCCAAGGCATTTTTTACGCTCGTAATCAGCCTGTTGATATCAATAGGCTTGGAGATGAAATCATACGCTCCGTTTTTCAGGCAGGTTACGGCGGTGTCTATATCCGCATGTCCCGAAATCATTAGAAAAACGCTTTCGGGCTTTATTGAAAGACTTTGGGTGAGGAGTTCGTTTCCTGATAATTTAGGCATTTTAATGTCTGAAATAATCAGGTCAAAGTCATTTTTTTCTATCAATTTATAGGCATCCAGACCATTTTCTGCAATGGTAATTTCAGAGCCTTGTATCTCGTCTGAAAGTATGTTCTCCAATATGTTAGAGATACTTTTTTCGTCTTCTACTATTAAGATTTTTTGCATGAGACAAAGGTAAGAAAATTTTATTTTTTTCTTTTATGGCTTTGGTGAAGAATGGAAGAGTGAATTTATATGTACAAATTGTTCGGTAAAAACGCGGAAATATTATATATTTGCTTAAAATATTTTGTAGTGCGCTGGTTTAAGATTATTTTGCTTTTATTAGTCTTGTTGGCATCAGGCTATACGGCTGTGATGTATTATTTTTTTGAGGAGAAAAATTCTTTTGTAGTGGAAAAGGAAATAGATTTTCCTTTGGATAAAGTTTTTCCACAGTTTGATGATTTACAGAACCTTACAAGATGGAATGATTATTTTTTGTCCGATAAAGATTATCGCTATCGTTATTTCTTACCATACGAAGGAGAGGGAAGTTCTATGAGCTACAATCATACAAAAGACAAAAATAAATATGGAGAGGTTTTTATCAGAAAAGTGAAAGAAAATAAGAGCATCAGCTATGAACTATACCAAGAACGAAAAGAAGTTCCATATAAAATCAATGTAAAATTTTTTCCGAAAGGAGACAAAACCAAGATTGTATGGCAGGTAAATACGCCTAAATATCCTCTATTGCTTAGGTTTAAAGCGGCAGAATCTGATACAGAAAGTTATATAAATAATAATGTAAATGTAAGTGTTAAAAACCTTACTAATCTGCTTTCGGGTAAAGTGGATAAAGAGGTGATGTTCAATCAGATAAAATATGACAGTATCATGATAGAGGAGCAGGATGAAAGGCTGTTTCTGGGGGTAAATGTGAGCACATCTAATAAAAAAGGAGCTTTGTTTAAAAATATAATGATCAACCACAATAGGGTTTTCAGCTATGTGACCAAAGACCTCTCAAAGCGGGAAGATGAATTTGGAGAGCCAGTGCTTTTCACGGAGGCGGGAGAACTTAAAAACAAAGAAGTTTCGTATTTCTATGGCGTTCCTTTGTCCCAAAAAGTGAATGTTTCGGATAATAATTTTGCTTTTAGAACCATTAAAAAATCAAAATATTACAGTATTTATTACAAAGGAGGATATGAACAGCGAACAAAAGCTATAGCCAAACTTTTGGATAAAATAAAGAAAGACCTTCTTCAAAACGGAAAGTTGGAAGAACTATTTGTGGAGGCTCCGTATAATGAGAATGATGTGGTGCTGAAATTATCATTCCCAGTTTACTAAAATTAATACTAAAATTTATAAATTTGTAACTCAAAAAAAGTAGGAGAATTAAAATGTAATGGACAGGTTTTCATTTTTAAACACAGCGCATATAGAGTTGATAGACGGTATGTATCAACAATATCTTCAGAGTCCTGATAGTATAGAACCTTCGTGGAAGTCGTTTTTTCAGGGCTTTGATTTTGCATTAGAGAATTATGGAGAATCAGAGCAGGAAGTTCCTCAAGTGGTGCAGACAGCCATAAATACAGGCGCCGTGCCAGAGGATATCCTCACGGAATTTAAGGTTATCAATCTCATTGAGGCTTATCGTACCAGAGGGCATCTCTTTACTAAGACCAATCCTGTAAGGAAGCGTAGGGAGTATTCGCCGACTCTTGATATTGAGAATTTCGGTCTCACTAGGGCAGATTTAGGTAAGAAATTTGACTGTGCTACACAAGTCGGAATGGCTGCTCCAGCTACTTTGGAAGAAATTATCAAGCGTTTAGAGCAGATATATTGTGACTCCATCGGGGTGGAATATATTCACATCAAAAATGTGGAGGAGAAAAATTTCATCAGAAAATGGATTTCAGAAAACGAAAATCATCCGATTCTTTCCGTGGAGGAAAAACGCCAGATTTTGCATAAATTGAACCAAGCTATCGCTTTTGAGCGTTTTCTTCACACCAAATTTGTCGGGCAGAAAAGGTTTTCTCTGGAGGGAGGCGAGTCCCTTATCCCAGCAGTAGACCAGCTTATTAGTTATTCATCACAACATGGTGTGGATGAGGTAGTTCTGGGAATGGCTCACCGTGGAAGGCTGAATGTTCTGAGTAATATTTTCCAAAAATCATATAAAGAAATTTTTTCTGAATTCGAAGGAAAGGAATTCGATGAAGATGTTTTCTCTGGCGATGTGAAATACCATCTCGGTGCATCTAAAAGAGTGACAACGGCTTCTGGCGAGGAGGTTAGAATCAATCTCGTTCCTAACCCTTCTCACTTGGAAACCGTTGGAGCTTTGGTTCAAGGGATTTGTAGGGCGAAAATAGACCAATACAAAGGAGATTACACTAAAGTTTTACCGATTGTCATTCATGGAGATGCTGCCATTGCAGGGCAGGGAATTGTCTATGAAATCGCCCAGATGATGACACTGGACGGCTATAAAACGGGCGGAACGGTACATATCGTGGTAAATAATCAGGTGGGCTTTACTACTAACTATCTCGATGCTCGTTCTTCTACATATTGTACTGATATAGCGAAAGTTACAGATTCTCCTGTGATGCATATCAATGCTGATGATGTGGAGGCTGTGGTGCATGCCATTCGTTTTGCGGCAGATTATAGAGCCAAGTTCCACAAAGATGTATATATAGACCTTTTAGGTTACCGAAAATATGGGCATAATGAAGGTGATGAGCCGAGATTTACCCAGCCTAAACTATATGATATAATCGCAAATCATCCTAACCCAAGGAAAATTTATAAACAAAAACTGCTTCAGGAAGGCATCGTTTCGGATGAAATCATCGCAGAAATGGAGCAGGAGTTTAAACTTCTTTTGGATGAAAATTTCGAGGCAGCGAAAGAAATTGAACGAAACCAAATGTCCATTTTCATGGAGGAAGATTGGCGTGATTTCTCAAAATCAGCTGTGGGAAAAGCCTTGGAAAAGGTGGATACCAAGTTTGATTTAGCTGAATTAAAAGCCTTGGTGCAGAAACTTTTTGTGCTTCCAAGCGATAAAAAATTTATTACCAAAATTATTCGTCTTTTCCAGCAGCGACTGAAAATGGTTCAGGAAACCAACGA
>CAUSFO010000019.1:0-23139 GCA_963530895.1 uncultured Flavobacteriaceae bacterium
GTTGATGCCTTTTCTTTTTCGTAATCGATTTTTAATTTAGTAAGTTTTGTTTTTAATTCTAAAGCCTCTTTTTGTGCTTCTAATTCACTTACTCTTGCGTTCTGTGTTCCGCAAGATACTACTAATACAGCTGCTAAAGCTGATGTTAATAATGATTTTTTCATAAATTTCTATTTTTATTGATTATACTTTACATAAATCCAAGGTACAAAAGTAATAAATGATTTTGGAAATCGGGTAAAATCAAGTAAAAAAATCTACTTTTTTTATATAAAAAGCCACTTCAAAAAAAGTGGCTTTGAAAATATAGTGAAATAAAATGGTTAATTAACTGTACATTTGTTCTTTCAGTTCTTTTACTTTTTTGTCTTCAAGGTATTCATCGTAAGTCATTTCTCTGTCGATGATTCCTTTTGGAGTGATTTCTATCACACGGTTACACACTGTTTGTAGCAACTCGTGGTCATGAGAAGAAATCAAGATATTTCCTTTGAAGTTCATCAAAGAGTTGTTAAGCGCTGTGATACTCTCCAAATCCAAGTGGTTGGTAGGTTCGTCCATTAGAAGGACATTGGCTTTTTGAAGCATCATTCGGCTGAACATGCATCGCATTTTTTCCCCTCCAGAAAGCACCGTAGAAGATTTAAGCGCTTCATCACCAGAAAAAAGCATTCTTCCTAAAAATCCTCTTACAAATTCTTCATGTCTTTCCTCGTCATTTTTGGTAAATTGTCTTAGCCAATCTACTAGATTTAGATCTTTTTCTTGGAAATACTCCGTGTTGTCCAGCGGCATGTAGCTTTGGTTAGTAGTTACGCCCCATTTGTATTCGCCTTTGGCAGGCGCTGTGCTTCCAGAAATCACTTGGAAAAACTCAGTAACTGCTAATGAGTTTTTAGAGATTACAGCTACTTTATCCCCTTTTTTAAGGTTAAGATCTCCACCAGAAAGCAGGGTTTCTCCATCTTTTACAATTTCTAAACCTTTTATCTCTAAAATCTGGTCTCCCGCTTCTCTTTCCATTTCAAAAATGATGGCAGGATATCTTCTGGAAGAAGGCTTGATTTCTTCGATGTTTAGTTTGTCAATCATTTTCTTTCTTGCTGTAGCTTGTTTCGCTTTCGCTACATTGGAACTAAATCTCGCGATGAAGTCCTGCAATTCTTTTTTCTTCTCTTCAGCTTTTTTGTTGGCTTGTTGTCTTTGTCTCGTTGCCAGCTGAGAAGCCTGATACCAGAAAGAATAGTTCCCTGTATAAAGGTTTAGTTTTGAATAGTCTAAGTCACCGATGTGCGTGCAGACAGCATCCAAGAAGTGACGGTCGTGAGATACCACAATCACTGTGTTTTCATAATCAGCAAGGAAATCTTCCAGCCAAGAAATAGTGTCAATATCAAGGTCGTTGGTAGGCTCGTCGAGAATCAAAACATCTGGATTTCCGAATAAAGCCTGAGCCAATAGCACTTTTACTTTGTCTTTGTTTTCTAGCTCGGACATCATTTGGTAGTGCATATCTTCTTTTATCCCTACATTGGAAAGCATGGTCTGTGCATCTGCTTCGGCATTCCATCCTCCCATTTCATCGTAGATTACTCCAAGTTCGCCAGCCTTTATTCCATCTTCATCAGAGAAGTCTGGTTTTGCGTAGAGAGCATCCATTTCTTCTTTGATTTCGAATAATTTTTTATTCCCACGAAGAACCGTTTCCAAAACCGTAAACTGGTCATAAGCAAAGTGGTCTTGCTCCAAAACAGACATTCTCTTACCTGGTTCCAGTGTTACATGCCCTGTGGTAGGCTCTTGTTTTCCTGTCAATATTTTTAGGAAAGTAGATTTTCCAGCTCCATTTGCTCCGATGATTCCGTAGCAGTTCCCTTTGGTAAACATGATATTTACCTCGTCAAAAAGCACTCTTTTCCCAAATTGTAGTGATAAATTAGATACTGTTAGCATTATTTCTGTAAATTTGTCGCAAAAATACAAAAAAAATAGCAGTAAAAATGAGTTATTTGATAAATACCCCAAACTATAAGTCTATTTTGAATTTACAACAGACAGAATTGGGGATACAAAAGATAAAAGATTTTTTTCAAGCCAATTTGTCAGCAGAGCTTAGACTGCGTAGAGTAACGGCGCCGCTTTTTGTTTTAAGAGGGATGGGACTAAATGATGATTTGAGCGGAAAGGAGAGAGCTGTAAATTTCCCTATAAAAGATATGGATGAAGCTCGTGCAGAGGTTGTACATTCATTAGCAAAGTGGAAAAGAGTCATGCTTGCAGATTATAATGTAGATGAGGGATATGGTATATATACGGATATGAATGCCATTCGTGCAGATGAGGAGCTTGGGAATATGCATTCTCTATATGTAGACCAGTGGGACTGGGAAATGGCTATTTCAGAAAAAGACAGAACGGTCGCATTCCTAAAATCCGTGGTTAAAAGAATTTACGCTTCATTTTTAAGAACAGAATATTTAGTGAATGAGGCTTTCCCAGAGCTGAAACCTATGCTTCCGAGAGAAATATATTTTATACATTCGGAAGAACTTTTACAAAAATATCCTGACCTGTCTCCAAAAGAAAGAGAAAGAGAAATCGCAAAAGAATATAAAGCTGTATTTATAATAGGTATAGGCGGAAAACTTAGCAATGGAGAAAAACACGACTATAGAGCGCCAGACTATGATGACTGGGTGACGGCGAATGAAGATGGATTTTTAGGGCTGAATGGAGATATTCTCCTTTGGAATCCTGTGCTCAATGTGCCGTTTGAGATTTCATCAATGGGAATTCGTGTTGATAAAAATTCATTAGAAAAACAACTTCAAATAGAAGATAAAGAAGACAGGAAAGAACTTTATTTTCATAAAAGATTGCTGAACAATGAATTACCTCTCACGATAGGAGGCGGTATAGGGCAGTCTCGTTTGTGTATGTTTTTGCTGCAAAAAGCGCATATCGGTGAAATTCAGGCAAGTATATGGCCAGAAGAAATGAGAGAAAAATGCAAAGCACATAATATTCCTCTAATCTAAAAAATTCTAAAATTATGAGTAAAACTAAAAATATAAATATTCTTAATAAAAGAGCCAGATTTGAATATGAAATCTTGGAAGAGTACGAGGCTGGGATAGTGCTTACAGGAACTGAAATAAAGTCCATTCGCCTTTCCAAAGCTTCTATAACGGAAAGTTTTTGTGAGTTTATAAATGAAGAACTTTTTGTAATCAATATGAGTATAGAAGAGTATAAATTTGGGACTTTCTATAATCATAAAGTAAAAAGAGAACGAAAACTTTTACTGCATTCCCAAGAGCTTGAAAAACTCGCTAAAAAGGTGAAAGATGTAGGAAATACGATAGTTCCGCTAAGGCTCTATATCAACGAAAAAGGCAAGGCAAAACTGAAGATTGCACTAGCGCGAGGAAAGAAATTATTTGATAAAAGAGAGACAATAAAAGAAAGAGAAAACAAGAGAAATTTAGATAGAATCAAGAAGAATTTTTAAATTTTTTTGGCAATATTGTTTTTTTTTGTTATTTTTGTCTCCAATATCCAAAATTTAATTATAAAAATTTAAATTATATTAATCATTCTATGAAAAATCTAAAATTAGGAATCACAGCTTTAGCTCTTACAGTAGCTACTTCTGTGTCTGCTCAAACAACTGAGAATAAGTGGTTGATAGGAGTAGGGGCTCATGGAGTAAACCATGCTGCGATTAATGGAGAATTTGGTGAATCAATAAAAAATCTTCGCGCGGCATTTACTCTTAATAATTACACAATTACTCCACCATTGTCTAAATTGACAGTTGCGAGAAACTTAAACAAGTATTTTGTTGTAGACTGGCAGACATCAGTGGGGAATGTGGACAACAAAAGAATTCGTCCAAATTTAAGCGGAGTTGAAGGACAAATTATGGATAAAGAATTTTTCTTGATGACAGGTCTTGGTCTTCAATTTAAATTCAACGGTCTTTGGAATGAAAACTCTTGGTTTGACCCATATGTGAGAGTTGGTGCTAACTATCTAAGACACGACTACAGCAACTCTGAAAGAGCATACAACAAAGAAGGAGGATTCATGAAAGCTGACCACTTCGCAGCAAACGGAGGTTTGGGTATCAACTTCTGGATTACTAAAAACTTCGGTATTGGTGTTCAACAAGACTATGTAGTAACTCCATTCGAGAAAACTACAATCTCTGACTTCTGGCAATCTTCAGCTACATTGAACTTTAGATTCGGAAATACAGATAGAGATAAAGATGGTATCAAAGATAAAGATGATGCTTGTCCAGATGTATTCGGTCTTGCTCAGTTCAACGGATGTCCTGATACAGATGGTGACGGAGTTCAAGATTCAGAAGACAACTGTCCAGAAGTAGCTGGTCCAGTTGAAAATCAAGGATGTCCTTGGCCAGATACAGATGGTGATGGAGTTCTTGATAAAGATGATGAGTGTCCAGAAGTAGCAGGTCCAGCTGAAAACAAAGGATGCCCATGGAAAGATACAGATAATGATGGAGTTCTTGACAAAGATGATGCTTGTCCAGAAGTTCCAGGATTACCAGAATACAACGGATGTCCTAAGCCAGCTGATGTATTTGCTCTTGAAGCAACAGGTGCATTGAAAGGTATTACATTTGACTTCGGTAAGGCTGTAATCAGCAAGTCTTCTTACTCTAAATTAGACCAAGCTGCTGAAGTAATCAAGTCTTCTAATGGAGGTACATTCTTGATTACAGGTCATACTGATAAAAAAGGTAATGATGCTTACAACTTGAAACTTTCTAGAGAAAGAGCTGCAGCAGTAGTTAGAGCTCTTGAAGAAAGAGGTGTAGCTGATTCACAGTTGAAATCTACAGGTGTAGGATCAAGAGATGCGGTAGTTCCTGCAACAGCATCAAATGAAGAAAGAGAAGCTGATAGAAAAGTAGTAGTAGAAGCTATTAATGGTGAAGCATGGGAAGCATTGAAAAAATCAGATCTTCCTGTAGTTAGCAAAAAGCTTGTTAAAAAACCAGCTAAAAAAGGAACTGGTAAAAAACCAGTAGGTAAAAAGAAATAATAAAATTTCTTAATAAAAAATACTCCTAGATTTCTAGGGGTATTTTTTATTCATTTTGGAAATTAATTGTTATTTTTGTGTTCTGAAAAAAATCAATATTTATGGGACGCGCATTTGAATATAGAAAAGCATCTAAATTGGCTCGTTGGGATAAAATGGCCAAAACATTCTCTAAAATAGGAAAAGACATCGCTTTGGCAGTAAAAGCAGGAGGGCCAGATCCAGATTCTAACCCAGCTCTGCGCCGTTGTATACAGAATGCAAAGGGGGCTAACATGCCGAAAGACAATGTAGAAAGAGCAATAAAAAAAGCGAGTGGAGCAGATGCAGAGAACTATGAAGAGGTAACATATGAAGGCTATGGACAGGGAGGAGTTGCGTTTTTTGTCGAATGTACCACGAATAATACAACTCGAACAGTAGCAAATGTAAGAGCTATCTTTAATAAATTTGAGGGGAATTTAGGGAAAAATGGAGAGTTGGCTTTTATTTTTGATAGAAAAGGAATTTTCACAATAGAAAAAACTAAAATCACCATAGACTGGGATGAGTTTGAAATGGAAATGATAGATGGAGGAGCAGAGGAAATAGACCAAGATGAGGAAGAAGTAATGATTACTACTGCTTTTGAGGATTTTGGGGCATTGTCTCATAAGTTGGATGAAATGGGAATAGAAGCGAAAAGCGCTGAATTACAGAGAATTCCAAACATAACAAAAGAAGTAAATGAAGAGCAGTTCAAAGCAAATATGAAAATGCTGGAGCGCTTTGAGGAAGATGATGATGTACAGAATGTCTACCATAATATGGAGATGACAGATGATTTGTTAAGTAAAATTTAATATTATAATAGAAAAGGGGTTCAGAATAAAATTTTGAATCCTTTTTTGTGTTTTGTATAAGATGTTTAATTTATTACCTTTGCTCTATGTTAGAAAAAAAGGAACATATTTACGAAAATGCCGTTTTGGTAGGTCTGATAACAAAAGACCAAGATGAGGAAAAACTCACCGAATATATGGATGAACTGGAGTTTTTGGCTTATACAGCTGGGGCTACGGTGAAAAAAAGATTTACACAAAAACTTTCTCAGCCTGATTCCAGAACTTTTGTGGGGAAAGGAAAAGTGGAAGAAATCAAACTTTTTTTGGAAGAGAATGAGATAGGAACGGTTATTTTTGATGATGAACTTTCTCCTTCGCAGTTGAAAAACTTGGAAAGAGAATTAGAGGTTAAAATTCTTGACCGAACAAACCTTATTCTTGATATTTTTGCTCAAAGAGCTCAGACTTCTTATGCGAGAACTCAGGTGGAACTTGCTCAGTATGAGTATCTTTTGCCAAGACTTACAAGGATGTGGACCCACCTAGAGAGACAGCGAGGAGGAATCGGGATGAGAGGGCCTGGGGAGACAGAGATAGAAACGGATAGGCGTATTATCCGTGATAGGATTTCACTTTTAAAGGAGAAATTAAAAACCATCGATAAACAGATGGCTACACAGAGAAACAATCGAGGAAAGATGGTAAGGGTTGCCTTGGTGGGTTATACCAATGTAGGAAAATCTACACTTATGAATGCTCTTTCTAAATCGGATGTTTTTGCGGAGAATAAACTTTTTGCTACTTTGGATACTACGGTGAGAAAAGTAGTTATCGGGAATTTGCCGTTCCTTCTTACAGATACGGTTGGTTTTATCCGAAAACTGCCAACTCAGTTGGTGGAGTCTTTTAAATCTACTCTTGATGAGGTTCGTGAAGCAGATTTACTACTGCATGTGGTGGATGTTTCGCACGAAAGTTTTGAAGATCATATCAGTTCTGTGAATCAGATTTTGCAGGAAATCAATGCTCATCAGAAACCGATGGTGATGATTTTCAATAAAATAGATGATTTTTCTTATGAAAAAAAGGATGAAGATGACCTGACACCATCTACGAAGAAAAATATTTCTCTCGATGAGTGGAAGCGCACATGGATGGCAAAATCTAAACACCCAACGGTTTTTATCTCTGCGATTACTAAAGAGAATTTTCCAGAGATGAAAAAACTGATTTATGATGAGGTGCACAAGATTCATATTTCTCGTTTCCCTTATAATGATTTTCTTTTTGAATATTTTGATGATGAGGATGAGAAATAAACTTCGGATTTTTGAAATAAAAAATAAAACCTTGCCTATTAAAGGCAAGGTTTTTTCTATTTGAATAGAGATATTATTCAGTTAAACATATCTCTCACTCTGTCAAAGAAACTTTTCTCTTTTCCAGTAGGCTCGGCTTTCATTTCTCCAGAATTGAGCTGACTTTCAAAGAATTTGCGCTGTTCCTCGGTTAGTTTTTGAGGTGTCCATACATTTACATGGACAAACATATCTCCCTTGTGGTAGCTGTCTAGGCTTGGAAGTCCTTTTCCAGCAAGACGGAGGATTTTTCCAGATTGAGTTCCTGCATCTATTTTTATTTTCACTTTTCCGTTTACTGTTGGGATTTCTTTAGAACAGCCCAATGCAGCTTCGGCAAATGAAATATAAAGTTCTTGATGAAGATTGTCTCCTTCTCGTTTGATGTTTGCATCTTCTTCCTCTTCTATAACCACCAAAAGGTCTCCTGCTGCTCCACCAAGAGGCGCATCGTTACCTTTTCCTCGGACATTGAGTTGTAGTCCTTCTCTTGCACCAGCAGGGATGTTGATGCTTACTTCTTCTTCCTCACGGATTAGTCCGTGTGCATCTGCACCAGCAGGGATTTTATCAGCGATTTTTCCTAATCCTTGACAAGCGGAACAAGTGGTCTGAGACTGCATCTGTCCGAAAACAGTGTTCACTATCTTCATCTGGGCACCGCTACCATTACAAGTAGGGCAGGTCTTAGAGGTCACTCCATCAGCCAATTTCATTCTTTTTACCTTAATGGTTTTCTGTGTTCCATTAAGCATTTCCTCCAAGTTTAGTTTTATTCGGATACGAAGGTTAGAACCTCTTACCTGTTGATGGCCTCTTCCTCCTCCGAAGCCTCCAAAACCACCAAATCCTCCTCCAAAAATATCACCAAACTGAGCAAAAATATCTTCCATATTCATGCCTCCTCCGCCATAGCCGCCACCTGCAGCTCCTCCTACACCTGCATGCCCGAATTGGTCATATCTTGCCTTTTTGTCGGCATCACTCAGAACTTCATAGGCCTCAGCGGCTTCCTTGAATTTTTCTTCTGCTTCCTTGTCACCAGGGTTTTTATCTGGGTGGTATTTTATGGCTAATTTTCGGTAGGCTTTTTTGATTTCATCAGCGCTGGCTGATTTGGAAACTCCTAATACCTCGTAATAATCTCTTTTAGACATAAATTTAATTATCTAATTTATTGATTTTTAGTTGTTTTTGAATTAACTTCCTGTAACTACTTTCGCGAAACGAATAACTCTGTCATATAGCTGATATCCAGTCTCTATCACATCCACTATCTTGCCTTTCAGTTCTTCTGATGGCGCAGGAATCTGTGTGATAGCTTCATGGAAATCTACATTAAAATCATCTCCAGCCTTCACTTCTATTACCTTTAAACCTTTCTCTATCAGAGAGTTTTTAAATTTATTGTAAATAAGCTCAACTCCCTTCAGCTGCTCCTTGGTTTCTTCAGATTTTGCTAATTCTTTTAGAGCTCTTTCGAAATCATCTAAAATAGCCAACATAGAAATCATAATGTTTTGATTGGCATATTGTGCAAATTCTGTTTTCTCTTTTAGAGTTCTTTTTTTGTAGTTTTCAAACTCAGCAAAGAGTCTGATGTAGAGGTCTTTTTGGTGTGCCAATTGTTCCTCTAACGACATTTCTTCTGTCAAATTTTCAGTATTTTCTGTGTTTTGATTTTCAGTATTTTGCATATCCTCTGGGTTAGAGGTGTTCTTTCTCTCTTGTGTATCTTTATTTTCTTCCATTTTCTTAAATTTTTCTTCTAATAATTGTCAAAAATATTGCCAGTAATGATATTAAGACAATTTGACAGTATGATGATGAAATTTTACATCAGCATTTTTTGCGCTTTTTTCACTCCTTCGATTAGAGAATCTATTTCTTCAAAAGTATTATAAACAGCGAAACTAGCGCGGATAGTTCCAGAAATCCCGAAAAAATACATAATCGGCTGTGTGCAGTGGTGTCCTGTGCGCACAGCAATTCCCAATTTATCCAAAATCATTCCTACATCAGAAGCGATGAAATTTCCATTTAGATTAAAGGAAACTACACCTGTTCGTGGAGCTTTTTCGCCATAGATTTTTAGATCATCTATTTCAGTTAATTTTTTTTGAGCATAATCTAAAAGTGCTGATTCATGCTCTTTGATAGAAGAATGTCCTATGTTTTCTATGAAATCCGTGGCTGTTCCCAGAGCGATATTTCCGCCAACATTGGGCGTTCCTGCTTCGAACCGAAAGGGCAGGTCGGCATAGGTGGTTTTCTCAAAGGTGCAGGTTTTTATCATTTCGCCGCCACCGTGAAAAGGACTAAGTTTATTCAGAACATTTTCTTTTCCGTAGAGAATTCCAGTGCCCATAGGAGCATACATTTTGTGTCCAGAAAAGACAAAAAAATCACAATCCAATTCCTGAACATCTATTTTAAAATGAGGAACTGACTGGGCGCCATCGATAACGATGTAGGCAGGAGAATTGGCTCTGGTTTTTGCAATGATTTCGTTTATCGGGTTGATGATTCCTAGCGCGTTAGAAACCTGATTTACAGCGACTATTTTAGTTTTTTCGGATAGGTTTTTGTCTAAAAAATCCAGTTGCAGAATTCCGTTTTCATCCATCGGTATAACTTTCAAAACGGCACCTGTTCTCTCACACAGCATCTGCCAAGGAACGATGTTTGAGTGGTGTTCCAGATGAGAAATGATGATTTCGTCTCCTGCTTTTATCAGTGGAGTGATGGAGTAGGAGATTAGGTTGATACTCTCGGTAGTTCCACGAGTGAAAATGATTTCGTGGCTGTATTTCGCGTTGATGAATTTCTGGATTTTCTGCCGAGAAAGTTCCATTTCTTCCGTGGCTAACTGGCTCAAAGTATGAATTCCACGATGCACATTAGCATTGATAGTTTGATAATATTCCTCCCATTTTTTTATGACCATCAGAGGTTTTTGTGAACTGGCAGCATTATCCAGATATACCAAAGGTTTGTCATTTACCTTTTGGGTAAGAATAGGAAATTGCTCCCGTATCTCTTGTATATTCAGCATTATTTTAACTTTGAAAATAAGCCCCAAAAGTACAATTTTTTAAATAAAAAAAATCCTTATCAATCTCGATAAGGATTTAGATTAAAAATATATTTTTTATTTTTCATGACAAGGCACTACCAAAACAGGAATAGGAGATAGTTTGGTAAGTTCTTTTGTCAAACTACCGATGAATACATCATACATTCCGCTTCTTCCATGAGAGCCCATTACTATATAACCTGCATTTTTCTGCTCCGCATATGCCAGAATAATATCTTTCGGGATTCCTTGTTTCAGAAGATGCTCGCAGTCTACTCCTTGAGCCACAACCTGCTGTTCTAATCGGTTGAGTTCCAATAATTCTTCACGAATTTCGCTTTGTTCTATTTCTGGAAAATACTGCATACCAATATCACCCACAGCCAACCCTAAATCCATAGGAGCGACATGAATAAGGCAAAGTCTTCCGTTCACTTCTTTTGCAAATTTTATTGCAGCACCTAAAAGCACATCTGTGGTCTTACCAAAATCCACAGGTAAAATAATATTTGTCATAATCATAAGTTTTAGTTCTTAAAGATAAGAAAAATTTCTTTATAAAACCATTTTTTGATTATTTAAATTAAAATTTGCTTCTTAACTGAATGGCAGTCAGAATTTTTTTGGTATAAAGCGGAAAATCAGCATTTTGAATCCAGCCGAAATAGCCGATGTCTTTCTGGAAAACTTCTTTCACGGGCTGTCCTTTGTATTTTCCAAAAGTGAAAATTTCTTCCTTATTTTCATTAAAGGCGATAAATCCAGCCAAATCAGCGAATTTATTATGAAATGAAAATTCACTCAGCCCATTTATATCCTTTGGAAGTTCTTCGTATTTGCCTACCTGTGCATCTATCACTTCAAAAGTAGCCAAGGTATCAGCTTCTGCAGAGTGGGCACCTTCCAAATCTTTTCCGCAGTAGAATTTGTATGCAGCGGTAAGGTTTCTAGGTTCCATTTTGTGGAAAATAACCTGAGCATCAATGAGTTTGAATTTAGATAAATCAAAATCTATCCCAGCCCTTAGAAGTTCTTCTGCTAGTAAAGGAACATCAAATCTATTAGAGTTAAATCCTCCCAAATCCGCTCCAGAAAGCATTTCCATGATTTTAGGAGCAGCTTCTTTAAAGGTAGGAGCGCCCTCCACATCTTTGTCATAAATCCCATGCACAGCCGATGCTTCCACTGGAATGGGCATTTCTGGGTTGATGAGCCAAGTTTTGCTTTCTCTGGATGCATCAGGATTGACTTTTAGGATGCAGATTTCTACAATCCTGTCTTTGCCGATATTGGTTCCTGTGGTCTCTAAATCAAAGATACACAGTGGTTTATGTAATTTTAAATTCACAATATTTAAGGTTTGAAAATTAAATTTATTTCAGCTGATTTTGAAAAACAATGGAAACCAGCATGTAGTAGATGATGGATAGTGGAATACCTGTCCATCCAAAAAATATTAAAATAGGAATAACGCCGATGATCAGGGCTAATTTAGGGTAATTGTCTTCAAGTTTTTTGGACTTGAATTTCATGGCAATCATTTTAATCGGACTTACCAAAAGCCAAGAACTCAGAGCGGTAAGCACCAAAAGAAGTCCCTCGTTTTCCATTAAAAATGAAAAACTTTGATTTTCTTTAAAAGCAAAATAAAGTCCAAAAATCAGGAAAGTATTACTCGGTGTATTTAGCCCTTTGAAATAGTAAGTCTGCTCATCATCAATGTTAAAAATTGCCAGTCTCATACAAGACAAAAGCGTGATGAAAAGCCCTAAATACTGCACTTTGAAAGGTAAATCAATCCCAAAAAGCTGATTTCCAAAAGGCTCCAGCATGACGAACATCGTAAGCCCTGGCAGCACACCAAAAGTCACCATATCCGCAAGGGAGTCAAGCTGTACACCGAGTTCAGAATTTGACTTTAAAGCACGAGCCACAAAGCCATCAAAAAAATCTAAAACGGCTGATATTAGGATACATATCGCGGTGGTCTGGTAGTCACCATTTAATAAATGAACTGCTCCTACACATCCAGAAAATAAATTTCCGAGAGTGAAGAAATTCGCTAAATTGTTTCTTAAAAAATTCATAGAGCAAATATAAAATTTTATTGGATAAAAGCCGAATTTTTGGATTTCATTTTCATTATCCTCGGCTAAAAAACTTACCTTTGTGCTATTAAGTTAGAAAAAGTATGAAAGAACTCCGTTTGCAGGAAGTAAAAGTCTTGATATATCGTATATTCCTTGTTTTTGTTTTTTATCAGGCAGCGAGGTTTTTGTTTTGGTTTTTTAATCGGGATTTGCTGGAAATAGATAGTGTTTCTCAGTATTTTAAGCTGGCTTACTACGGCACTGCATTTGATACCACAGCGATACTTTATGTCAATATCGTTTTCATTTTTTTTAGTCTTATTCCGCTGACTATCAATACTAAAGGAGGATATCAGAAGTTTTTGTTTTGGGTTTATTTTATTCTAAATGGAATCGCGTATGCGATGAATTTTGGAGATATTGTTTATTATAGATTTAGCCAGTCGAGGCTGACCTCTGCTGTGATAAATGTCGTTGAAAACGAGCAGAATATAGGTAAGGTTTTTTGGGCTTCTTTGGGACAGAATTTTTGGGTTTTTCTTTGTTTCATTGTATTGATGGGTCTTTGGGTTTTCCTTTATAAAAGATTGAAAGTCAAAGAAATAAAGATTGGAAAGAAAATTTGGTATTTTGGAGGTTCTGTGGTGAATCTTTGTCTGGCTGCGGTGCTTATAGTCGGCGGAATTCGTGGAGATTTTAAACACAGCACCCGCCCTATCAATTTGGTGGATGCTAACCGCCATACGGACAAGCCTGCGCACGCAAACATTGTTCTAAACAGTACTTTTTCATTTTTTAGAACCATCAATACGAATGGTTTTAAGGAAGTGCATTTTGTGGATGAAAAATACATCACAGAGAATGTAAAACCCTATAAAACTTACCAAAGGGAAGTGCCGCAGCCAAGACCTAACATCGTGATTATCATAGTGGAAAGCCTTGGAAGGGAATATATAGGAGCGTTTAATGAAGAGAAAAATATAAAAGACTATGTTTCTTATACGCCGTTTTTGGACAGCTTGTCAAAGGAGAGTCTGATTTTTCCTAATACATTTGCTAACGGAAGGCAGTCTATCCACGGAATGAGTAGTGTTTTGGCGGGAATTCCGAGCTTAAAGGATGCTTTTACGAGTTCGCCTTATTCTAATCAAAAGATACAATCCATCGTTTCTGTGGTGAATGAATTGGGCTACGAAACTTCTTTTTATCACGGTGCGCCCAATGGCTCTATGGGCTTTCAGGGATTTGCGAATATCCTCGGTTTTAAGGATTATTTTGGAAAAACTGAGTATAATAATGATAAGGATTTTGATGGGATTTGGGCAATTTGGGATGAGCCTTTTCTGCAATATTTTGCTAAAAATGTAGGAAAGTCCAATAAACCATTTATGGCAACGGTTTTTACGGCGTCTTCGCATCATCCATTTAAAATTCCTGCGCAATATGAAGGCAAATTTAAAAAAGGTTTTGTGGAAATGCACGAACCGATACAGTATGCAGACTATGCCTTGAAAAAGTATTTTGAAACGGCACGAAAACACCCTTGGTATGAGAATACTATTTTTGTCATCACGGGAGACCACACGAACAAAATTTACTATCCTGAGTATGCCAAAGCGATGAATGGATATGCAGTTCCTATTATTTTCTATTCTCCAAATCCGAAATATAATTTGAAGGGTAAAAACATGACCTATGCCCAGCAGATAGATATTTATCCTACAATTGCGGATATCATAGGTTATAACAAGCCTTTGCGAAGCTGGGGAAGAAGTCTTGTTTCGGATAAAAATGAAGAATACATCGTCGTCAATTCTGATGCGATACAAGAGCAGTTTATGATAGGAAATTATATCTATCGTTTTGATGGTAAGGATATTACGGGAGTTTATGAAATTACAGATCTTGAACTTAAAAATAATCTTCTCGGTAAGATAAACAATGCTGAAATTGAGCGTGGAAAACTCCTCAGTAAGGCTTGGTATCAGGACTATATGCACAGAGTTATTAGGAAAAAACTAAATTAAATCTAAAAAGTTTTAAACAGCTGTTTAAATATTGAATTTCTTGCAAAATATTATTGATAAAAGGCTTAATTGAAATTTGTTTTTGCTGTTTAATTTTTATTTCTATATTTGCGCCGTAAATATTTTATAGATTTAATCATGAAAAATTCAATTTTAGCCTTTGCATTATTGTGCAGTTCCATGGCTTTTGCCCAGATAGAGGGAAAATGGAGAACGATAGATGACGAAACCAAAAAACCAAAATCCATTGTAGAAATTTTTAAAAAATCTGATGGTAAATACTATGCGAAAGTAGTAGAACTACTGATAAAACCAGCTGACCCTAACTGTTCCTCTTGTAAAGACGACAGAAAAGGAAAGCCTATTTTAGGAATGGAGGTTATCCGTGGGCTGTCTAAAGATGGCGATGAATACAGCGGGGGAACCATAACTGACCCTAAAAACGGAAAATCATATAAATGTACTATCAAAAAAGAAGGAAATAACCTTATAGTTCGTGGTTATATAGGATTTTCTGTATTTGGTAGGAACCAGACATGGCAAAAAGTAAACTAAATATGAATTAATAAAAATCCTTTCTTAATTATAGAAAGGATTTTTTTATGCAGAATTATTTTGATCAAAAAAAATAGAAAAAAATGGCGAAAAAATTTGCAGATTAAAAAAGTTTTTATATCTTCGCAAAATATTTAGACAAAAAAAATAATGTTTAATCAACACAATCATACAAGAACATCTGAACATACCATTACCATGTGTATGGATATGATGATGTGGGTTTTTAGAAAGCCGCAGTTTTTGTGATTGTAAAATGCGAATAGAAAAATTTTATATAAATTATACAAATTATCACAAGGGCTTCGGACAAAAACCAAAGCTCTTTTTTTATGTTTAAACTAAATCTCAATTAAAAATTAAAATGTTAATAAATCTGAATCATAAAAACGAAAATCTAGTTTCCCAAATGATGGGAATGATGATGATGTGTGGCTTAGTGAAAGACCGCAGTTTTTGTGATGAATGGAGTTTTTAAGTTTTCTTCATAATTATCCCAGAGCTTCGGTAAATACGCCGAGGCTCTTTTTTTTATGTTTAAACCAAATTTTAAGTAAAAAATTAACAATACTATATATAATGAAAAGAAAAGTAGTCAGATTAAGCACTTTGTTTGCGTTGTTCTCTTTCGTGGGGACATTCAGTGCTCAGGAAAAGAAGAAGGATTCTATCAAGGAAAATTCCATCGGCGAAGTCGTGATAGTAGCCTTTGGAAAACAGAAAAAAGAAGAAATCACAGGTTCTATCCAAGAGCTAAAACCCAAGGATATTTCTGCGTTACAGAACGGAAATGTCTTACAGGGACTTGCAGGGCGTGTAGCGGGGGTTCAGATTGTGGGAAATGGACAGCCAGGGAGCAGCCCGAGCATACGAATGAGAGGAATAGGCTCTATCAATGCTTCTAGTGAGCCGCTGATAGTTTTGGATGGGATACCTTACCCTGGGTCGCTCAATTCTATTCCTTCTTCGGATATAGAGAGTTTGTCCTTCTTGGAAGATGCTTCATCAAATGCTTTGTATGGCTCACGAGGGGCAAACGGAGTAATCATCATCACTACTAAAAAAGGAACGAGAAAGGGGATTCATATAGATTTTGATATTAAAACAGGGATTAACTTCCGTGCGACTCCAGAATATGACATTATCACCAGTCCTGCCGAGTATTATTTGGCATATTTCAACAGGGTTCGTGTAGGCGAAAAAGCAAGTGGAAAGACTGATGCCCAAGCCTATACAGAGGCTATAAACAAAATGAACTCCTCGCTAGGATACAACGCCTACAATCTTCCTTTTAACCAACTTATCAATCCAGATGGAAGTTTTAACCAAAATGCTAAACTGCTTTATCAGGATAATTGGCAAAAACTATTATTCCGACCAAATCTCCGCCAAGAAGCAAACCTTAGCTTCACTGCAAATACCGATAAATTAAAGGCTTACACTTCACTTGGCTACCTTAATGACCGCAGCTACCTCATCGGTTCTGGATTTAAAAGATTGAGTTTAAGGTCTAATTTGGAATATGCTCTTAATGAAAAATTGAAATTCGGAGCTAATCTAAATTACAGCAACAGCGAACAAAATCTAGGCGATGGAGGAAGTTTTGCTAACTCGTTCCAGTTTTCTAGGAATATCGCGCCTTTTTACCCAGTGTATTTGAGGGATAATGATTATAACAGAGTTTATGATATCAAAGGAAGGGCTGTCTATGACTACGGAGATGGAAAAGGGCCAAATGGAGCAAGAAGGTCTTATGCCGTTTTTGAAAACCCTGTGGGAAACCGCCAATATGATTTGAATAAAGTAACCAATAACACGGTGAATACCAATCTTTTCGTGCAGTATAAATTCTTGAAAGATTTTGATTTTACTTATAATTTCGGTGGTGTGATTATCAATTCCCAAGAGCTTGTTTATGGAAATCCTTTGGGTGGGACTACAGCTACTGTGGGTGGGCGACTTGCAAAATCCAATACTCTGAAATACGCCTTCAACCACCAGCAGTTATTATCTTACAACAAACAACTTGGCGCGCATAATATCAGCGTTCTTCTAGGGCATGAGCTGAACCAAGAGAAAAGCGATTATTTCGGGGCGAGAAAAGAAAAATTGTTCTTAGAAGGGCTTACTGTTTTTGATAATGTTCTGAAAATGAATGAAATCCCAGGAAACCAATACGATTACGCTGTGGAAGGATTTTTCTCCCGAGTTTTGTATAATTATAAAAACAAATATTTCTTCAATGCCAGCCTTAGAAGAGATGGTTCATCGGTATTTTCCAAAGAAAACAGATGGGGGACTTTCTATGGACTGGGAGCAGCATGGGACATTTCGAAAGAGGATTTCTTAAAGGATTCAGAAGTTGTTAATGCTCTGAAAGTGAAGGCTTCCTACGGACAGCAGGGGAATGATATTTTCTATTTCCCAGGCACTACGGACAGAATTTATTATGCTTATAAAAACTTATATAAAGTAAGTAACTTCGGGGATGATACGCCTGTGGTTACTACGGAATATCTTGGAAATAATAAGCTGAGATGGGAAAACTCCCAAAACCTAAATGCTGGTTTTGAAACGGCTTTGTTCAATAGAAGATTGTCTATCAATGCCGAATATTTCGAGAGAAAAGTTTCTGATATGATCTATCGTGCGGCGCTTCCTTTCTCTAATGTGGGGCATTATCCTAGGTTAGAAAACATCGGAAACATGAGAAATAGAGGGGTTCAGGTGAGCATCAGTGGAGATGTAGTTAAAACATCAGATTTCACTTGGAATCTATATGCTAACCTTACTCATTACAAAAACAAAATCACCAAACTCCCTGATGCACAGAGAGAAAATGGGATAACAGACGGACTATTCCTCCTAAAAGAAGGCAGCGACCGCTATGCTTACTATCTGAAAGAATTTGCTGGGGTGAATCCTCTGAATGGAGATGCGCTTTGGTATAAAGATGGTGTGGATGCGAGTGGAAATCCAGTTAAACAAGTTACAAACAGCTACGCCGAAGCAACGCTTTATCAAACAGGAAAATCTGCTATACCAAAGGTTTATGGTGGTTTTGGAACTCAAATAAGATTTAAAAACATCACTCTATCGGCTAATTTTGCGTATCAGCTGGGCGGCTGGGGCTATGACCAAAACTACAGATCGCTCCTGCATTCGGACAACTATGCGTCTAACTACCATAGAGATGTTCATAACACATGGACGCCAGAAAATCCTACGGCATCTCTGCCAAGAATAGATATTTCTAATTCTAACCAAAATGCCAATTCTACACTATTCTTAACGAAATCAGACTATTTAAGTCTTCAAGATTTGACGCTGAGTGTGGGCATACCGCAGAAGTTCCTTGAAAATTATGGAATCCGAGATGCCAATATCTATGTAACAGGAAATAACCTTTTCTTACTCTCAAAGAGAAGAGGCTACGACCCAAGGCTGTCTATTTCCGGAGTTTCAGAGACATACGGATACAATCTGTTGTCAAGTGTTTCATTAGGTCTTAATCTTAAATTTTAATTTTTAAAAAGTTATGAAAATAAATAAAATATTAGCAGGAGCATTCGTTGCCCTATCACTTTTAAGCTGCAATAGAGAATTAGAAACCGAATCCGCGAAACTGATTTCAGAGGAGCAGATTCCTGATGATGCGGCATCTTTAAATAATTATCTTAAAGGGATTTATCTTAGCTTTAGAAATCATGGTTCGGGTGGAACTACCACTCACACGGATTTTGGGATAATGTCCATAAAAGCAGGGGTTGATCTGCTTTCCAATGACCTTATTCAGGCGAAACAGCAGCACCTTGGGAGATATTACAACTATGAAGCGAGACAAAGCGACAACTTTACTAACGAAATCGTTTGGAATACATTTTATTCTAAAATATTTGATATCAATCGTCTGATAGAGAAAATAGAAAGCATAGGCGTAAATAACGAAAACCGACACATCTACGGTCAGCTTTTGGCGCTTCGTGCGTATAGTTATTTTAATTTGGTAAGATTCTATGCGCTTACTTACATCGGTCATCAGAATGAGCTGGGAGTTCCGCTGGTAACTACGGCATCCAGCCCAGAAACACCAAGAGCAAGAGCCACTGTGCGCGAAGTTTATAACCAAATAACCAGCGATATAGAAAACGCCATCACAGCGCTGAATGGTTTCACTCAGCAAAACATCGCACATATAGACCAAAGGGCAGCCAAAGCCATCGCGGCGGATATTTACCTTGAAATAGGAGATTATACCAGAGCGGCAGCCTATGCTAATGAAGCCCGAACAGGCAAAACGCTGATGTCTCAGGCGGACTACACAGGTGCAGGATTTTCTCTAAAAACCAATCCAGAGATTATCTGGGGATTTGATAATTCTTTACAGACCAAAAACATCGGTAACCACTACGCTTCGTTCTTCTCTATGTATGACAGCATGAATGAAGGCTATGCAGGAGCAGCAGGGATTTATAAAATCATTGATAAAAGATTATACGATAAAATCCCAAGCACTGATTACAGAAAACAAGTATTCAACGGGGCTACAGAATCCACTTATACTTTCAATGGAAAGACCAAAAAGCATCCGCCGTATGTGAGCAGAAAGTTCAAGGATTTGACTTTCTTTGAGGGGGATTATATCTACATCAGAGCGGCTTCGCTTTACTATATAGAAGCAGAGGCTTTGGCGAGACTTGGGCAGACAGCTCAGGCGAGACAGGTGCTCTATGATATTACTTCTGTGAGAGATACAGGATATACACATTCCACTAATTCTGGGCAGAGTCTCATAGATGAAATCATCCTGCAAAAGAGAATAGAACTCTGGGGCGAAGGCTACGCTTGGTTTGATATGAAACGCCTTGGGGTGGATTTGGTGAGGGATTACCCAGGTTCTAACCATACTTTTGGGAAGTTTAATCGTAGTTATTCTACGGACTATAACCAATACCGTTTCCAAATTCCACAGAGTGAGGTGAGTAACAATCCTAATATTGTTCAAAACCCAGTGAAATAAGCCATGAAAACCACAGCCCGCTGAAAGGTGAAATTCCTTTTGGCGGGTTTGTTTTTAAGGGAGTAAATGTTATATTTGCGAAGAATTTTAAATTTATAGAATTATGAAAAAACTTTTATTGGCTGTTGTAGCAGTAGTTAGTTTGACAGCATGTAGCAGAAACAATGGTGCTGATGAACAACAAGCATTTCCATTGGTAGGAACTTGGAAATATGTAAGAACTGAAATTATCAGTGGAGCAGATGCATCCACATTATATACAGGTATTCCTAATGAATGTGAAAGTAAGTCTACTTTAGAGTTTAAAGAGGATGGAAGACATGTTGATAATGAATTTATAGAGTTGGGTATTGGAGGAAGATGTGTAAATGATGGAGATTGGAATTGTAAATATGAATATAATCGCATAACTAAAATTCTAAATATAACATCGAGTAATAGAAGGGTGGAGCAAAAAAAAGTATTATTATTAGACGCAACAAATCTTTATATAATTACTCGTGAAGATTACTATGATAGTGATAAGATAAAGGATAAAGAAGTTAAGTTTTATGTAAGACAAAACTAAAAAAATATTCCCTAAGATTATATCTTGGGGATTTTTATTTCTTGCTGGAACAGGGGAGTTGTATTCTTTTTTAATTAAAAATAAAGTATTCATTGTTAGGGTTTTGTAACTTTGGCAATGATTTTTTGTAACGAAAAAAATATTTCCTGCACTAATGTGGGTATAAAATGCATTTTAAAAAAGTTAGAGTTTAAATAATTAAAATCAAGACAAATGAAAACAAGTCAAAATAAAAAAGATTTAGTGGAGATGATTACCAAGAGAAAGGATTTATTTTGGGCTGGTTTTTCTTTGATAAACTTTTAAAAAGCATTTTATGAAAGCCGAACAGCAGCAGGAGTTTATCAAGCAACTAAATGAAAACCAGAGGGTAATCCATAAGATTTGTAAAATCTACATGGACAATCCCAGCGACCACGAAGACCTTTTTCAGGAGATTGTAATTCAGCTTTGGAAAGCCTATCCTAATTTCCGTGGAGAAGCCAAATTTTCCACTTGGGCTTACCGCATTGGGCTGAATACCGCACTAGCACTATTCCGAAAGCGAAAAAGAGATGTCCCTGCGAACTCTATGGAGATTCTTCCCGAGATAAAAATAGCGGAAGAAAACGATGACCAGACCGCACAGATACAGGCGATGTATGATGCTATACACCAGCTGTCTGATGTAGAAAAAGCCCTTATCATGATGTATCTGGATGACAAACCCTACCGAGAAATTTCCGAGATATTGGGCATAACGGAAGGAAACGCCCGTGTGAAAATGAACCGTGCAAAAGAAAAACTAAAAACCCTCATCAAAAAATAAGGCTATGGATGAATTAGAATTGCTAAAAAAAGATTGGAAAGAAAATAAATCTGATGATTTCAAAAATTATACAGAAAAAGAACTTTTCGCAATGACCAAAAAAAGGTCTGTTTCCATCGCAAAATGGGTGTTTATCATTGCTTTATTGGAACTGGGATTTTGGTTTTTAATTGGATATTTAATGCCTTCTTCAGAGGGTAGTAAACTTGAAGATATTCCTTTTGTTGATGTGGTTTTTAATGTTATGGATATAATTTCTATTCTTTCTCCATTTGTTTTTATCGGTTCGCTTTTGTATTTAAATTTTAAAATCAGAACCGAGGAAAACCCTAAAAAACTCATGGAAAAAATCCTCCTGATGAAAAAATGTATCCAATGGTATATCAGGATATTTTTAGGAGAAATAGTCGTGTTTTTCATCATCAGTATGATATTGACATTTTATATAGAAAGTAATACTTTGGAGGGAGCAGAATTAGAAGGGTTGTATTTTTTTGCGTTTATAGTGTTTATTCCTCTTTTAATGATTATTTTCATTTTTGCTTTATTCCTAAGATTTATTTATCATCTCGTTTATGGAAAACTGCTACATAAACTAAAACAAAACTACGAAGAACTCAGCAGAATGGAAGAGTAAAAAGGATACATCCCATAATCCAAAAACGCACTGATAAAAATTTTCATCAGGGCGTTTCCATTAAAATTAAATATAATTATGAAAAGATTTATTTCTCTTTATTCTTAATAGCTTCGGTTATTTTCTGGCTAAGTTCTTCGGTGAGTTCTGGATTGTCTTTCAGAAGTTCTTTCACCGCATCTCTACCTTGCCCTAGTTTAGTATCTCCATAGCTGAACCATGAGCCGCTTTTCTTAATCACATCATAGTCTACACCAAGGTCTAATATTTCTCCAATTTTAGAAACTCCCTCGCCATACATAATGTCAAATTCTGCCTGTCTGAAAGGTGGCGCTACTTTATTTTTCACCACTTTTACTTTTACTCGGCTTCCTACGGCTTCATCGCCTACCTTTATCGGTGTGCTGGCTTTTCTGATGTCTATTCTTACAGAAGCGTAGAATTTAAGGGCATTCCCACCAGTAGTCGTTTCTGGGTTACCAAACATCACACCTATTTTCTCTCTCAACTGGTTGATGAAAATCACAGTACATTTGGTTTTATTGATAGTTCCTGTAAGTTTTCTCAATGCTTGAGACATCAGCCTAGCGTGTAGTCCCATTTTGGAATCTCCCATATCGCCGTCTATTTCAGCCTTTGGAGTAAGAGCCGCCACAGAGTCTATTACTACGATGTCTATCGCACCAGAACGGATGAGGTTATCCGCGATTTCAAGGGCTTGCTCTCCATTGTCTGGCTGGGAAATAATAAGGTTTTCTAAATCAATTCCTAATTTTGCAGCATAACTTCTGTCAAAGGCATGCTCTGCATCTATGAAAGCTGCTATTCCTCCTGCTTTTTGGGCTTCGGCAATGGCGTGTAGTGTAAGGGTAGTTTTCCCTGATGATTCAGGCCCGAAAATCTCTATTACTCTTCCTCGTGGATATCCACCTACACCTAGGGCGATATCCAGTCCCAAAGAACCAGACGGAATTACTTCTATTGTATCATCTACTGCGCTGTCTCCCAGCTTCATTACAGTTCCTTTTCCATAGGTCTTGTCCATTTTTTCTAGGACCAGACTCAGTGCTTTTTTCTTATCTTCTAAATTACTCATCTTC
>CAUSFO010000020.1:0-22496 GCA_963530895.1 uncultured Flavobacteriaceae bacterium
GATAATTGGTTTGCTATCAGTCAACAGGCATTTTCTAAGGAAGAGATATTACAATGTGCTTCTCTTTTTGTAGGATTGAACAAATTCCAAGCCGAAAGGGTATGGAAATCCAAGAAATTAGGCGAAGTCAATACAATAAGACTTGAAGATAAGGAAGAAACAAACAATTAGTTTCATAAAATAAATAGCATTATGGCAATACCCTTTAATTTTGTGCTTTTTAAAAAGCGTTTAAACCTATTTTTAGAAAAGATAGAAAACCTTGGTGGTGAGACTGATCCTCTTACGATAGAAAAACCTGCTACAGAGGAAGAAATCAAATCCGTAGAAACAAAATTAGGCTATACATTGCCTCCACATTTCCGCGAAGTACTCTTGGAAAACACTGCCCATTTGGAGTTTGGGTGGGATATTGATGATATTATAGATGAGGAAGACATTTCTTTACCTGATAAACTAGCTGAAATCTTTCGTGGAAAGTTGCTTTTTGGGCTGGATTTGCTTTTGGACTATGAGGAAGATCGCCAAGACTGGGAAGGGGAAGCATATCCCAATTCCGATAAAGAATACGACCGTGTTTGGCATAATAAAATGGCTTTTCACCAAGTAGGTAACGGTGATTATATCGCTATTGAGTTAGAACCAGAGAATTATGGCAAGGTTGTGTATCTCAGCCACGATGGTAGTGAGAATCACGGGCTTTATATAGCCGATAACTTTAAGGAATTCCTAATGAACTATGCTGCTGTGGGTTGTACTGGAGGAGAGGATTGGCAATGGGAGCCTTTTTATACCAAAGGCAAAGGCATAGATCCTTCCTCAGAAAATGCACTTGCGTGGTGTAAATTGCTAAATATAGATGAAAAAGAACTTGATATTTAAACTTTTATGAAATTATTGCTTTTATTTTTACTGATAAGCAGCTACACTTTTGCTCAAGAAAATAAAAACTATTTCTTTGCCGTAATCAATGACAAAGACGGCTATGTAAATGTACGAAAAGAAGCGAATATACACAGCAAAGTAATAAAGAAACTTGATAATAATACCCTTATTTTTGTCTTTGTATATGACAAGGCTCATGATGGCAATTGGATTCATCCTGATAATGAAGGATATATTTACAATGACAGGGTCAAATGGATAGAAGAACTACCCAAAGTTGCCAAAGGTGTTGAAAAGAAAAATGCTATTCATTTTTCAGGGAAAGATATCAGGGTAACTCTTACTTCACAAAAATTTGACAAGAGTAAGCATTCTTTTGTTTATTATAAAGAATCCCATCACTCCATAGAAAAGATAGATGGAAAACCTTTTTGGGGAACAGATGGTGACATGCCAAGAGAGGAATATAAAAATATCCAAATACACATCAATGGGAAACAAGTTTCCCTCCCTAAAAGCGCTTATGATGACCTATATGAACCTACTTTCTATACGGAACATAACTCCGTTTATTACGATAAAGAGCATGACAGCTACTATATAGTAGCAACTAACAGTGATGGCGCTGGCGCTTACATGATCTGTTGGCAAATAGAAAAAGGAATTTATAAGGGCAGAAAAATCGGTATACCTTTTTAGAAGAAATTTTATTAAATTTGGCGAGAAAATAATTATATTAATAATAAAAATTTAGAAATATGCTGGAAATTGGGGAAAGACCTTGGGGAAAATATTATGTCCTTGAAGATGAGGAAAACTACAAACTAAAAAGAATAGAAGTGAATGCAGGGCATCGTTTGTCTTATCAGTATCATCATCACAGACAGGAGTTTTGGACAGTGGTTCAGGGCGAGGCTGTGGTTGTACTAGACGGAGTGGAACATGTAGTAAAATACGGAGAAAGTATCTTCATCCCACTAGGAGCAAAACACAGGATAGAAAACAGAAGTGCAGAGCTTTTGGTTTTCATAGAAGTGCAGACGGGGACTTATTTTGGGGAGGATGATATCATTAGATTAGAAGATGACTACGCAAGAGAAAATTAAATAAAAAGACTGTTATTCAACAGCCTTTTTATTTTGTATCATATTATAAATAAATTCAGACATTGCTTCCGAGCCTTTCATTGTCCAATGGGTATCATCATAAAAATAGACATCCTTTTCTTTTTTTATCATATCTGATAAGATGGAGTAAGATGGAATATACAGATATTCTTTTTTCTCTTTTTCCAACTTTTCAAAGAACAATGGCTCTTTTCCTTTGGGTTTATTTTTTATGTAAGGATAGTACAAATCATACTTGTCAGGCGCTATCATCACGATGAGCTTTATTCCTTTTTTCTCTAACAATTGATTTATTTTATTAAAAACCTTATTCGCCTGAGAAACATTTTTATCATCATTTTTTCTTGGCAAGAATTTGATATCTTCTTTATAAAACAATAAATCCTCGGGATTGTTTGAGAAAAGGTAATTATTCTCTGACTTAAAACGATAAACATCTGAACGAAATGGTCTGTTTAAGAACAAATATTGAAAATTAAACAATGGTATTTTGACCGTGGCATCAGAGAAAAATTCTAATTTTTGTAGTTCATTGGGATTTGTGGATTTTAGGTTTTTCTCTTCGTATTCTTTTATCTGTGTTTTGATGCTGTCTATACTTTTGGACTGGGTAAAAGACAACTCAGAAGTTCTATCAACAGCGTATCTTTCCACTGTTTCCAATACGACATATTCTGTTTTTATTCTATCAAAAAAATCAGAATTGATAAGTTCTATCAGCACCTGTATAGGATTCTCTTCTGATAAGAATCTATCAACATGCGCAACAGAAATTCCTTTATTCGCAAGTATATTTTGATAGCCTACCTGTCTTGACTCAGAAAAAGAATCTCCGATAGTCAAAATATCTACCTTTATATTTTGGTCTAAATCAGCTTCAGAAATGCGTATATACTTTTCTTCTAAAGCTTTATACTGAGCAGCAACCTCAGATGAAGGAGATGGATTATTATAAATATATCCCAATCTCGCCAAATCTCCTTCATTTTTTCTATAAAAAACAGCATTAATGAAATAAAAAATCAGGAAAGGAGCGACAAAAAAACTTGTTTTTATGATAAATTTCTTCATTACTTATTAGAATTGGAAATAAATAAACTGCTGTTCTTGTCCTCCAAAATAGAACAATGCCAATATAAGAATATAGTAAAACGCATATCTTATGGGAGCCTTCCATTTCAGTCCGAGATGCTCTATGGCGTATTCATTCCTTCTGCCCATCCACTCTATCACGATGAATACCAGCAGAAGAATAGCCACCGTGCCTACTCTAGGTAAATCTGAAAAAGCAGGAATACTAAATAATGAAGGAGAAAATATTTCAGAAATATACGAAAAGGCATGCTGTATATTCTCCGCTCGGAAAAATATCCACGCCAATACAGTAAGCCCAAAAGTAGAAAGAATTTGTATAAATTCCCTAAAAGAAGGTAAAATTCGCCCATCTGCTACGACTCCCAGATTCACTCTGTTTTTACTGGTCAATAAAAGTGGCAGAAAATAGATAGCATTCAGCAGCCCCCATGCTATAAAAGTCCAATTGGCTCCGTGCCAAAATCCACTAACAACGAAAATCACAAAAGTATTTCGCACCTTCATTGCTGTACCGCCACGGCTGCCCCCCAGTGGAATATAGATATAATCTCTAAACCAAGTATTTAGCGATATATGCCATCTTCGCCAAAACTCTGCGATATCTCTCGAAAAATATGGAAAATGGAAATTCTTTTTTAGCTCAAAACCAAAAAGACGAGAAGTCCCAATGGCTATATCAGAATATCCAGAGAAATCACCATAAATCTGAAATGCAAAAAATATAGCCCCTAAAACCAGCGTGCTTCCAGAATAGTCGGCTGAATTATTAAAAATAATATTCGCAAACTGAGCGCAATTATCCGCTATAACTATCTTTTTGAACAATCCCCATAGAATCTGCCGAAGCCCGTCTACCGCCTTATGATAGTCGAAAACTCTTTTTTTGTAAAACTGATGCAGCAGGTATGTCGCTCTTTCGATAGGACCCGCGACCAGCTGCGGGAAGAAAGTCACAAAAGATGCAAACGCTATCAAATCCTTCGTAGGTTCTAATTTTCTTTGGTAAACATCTATTGTGTAGCTCAAAGTTTGGAATGTATAAAAACTAATCCCTACAGGAAGAATGATATTCAGTGTTTCTATATTAAGCTTTATTCCGAAAAGAGAAAAAGCCTCCACAAAATTTTCTACAAAGAAATTATAATACTTGAAAAATCCTAAAAATGAAAGATTTATAAACAAGCTGGTATAAAGCAAAACTTTTCTTTTCTTCTCATTTTCTTCATTTTTCAGAAGACAACCAATGGTATAATCCACCAATGTACTGAATACAATAAGTGTCAAAAATTTCCAGTCCCACCAGCCATAAAAAACATAACTGGCCGCGAGAATGAACAAATTCTGTAGTTTTAAGTTTTTATTTGTTAAATACCAATAGATAAGAAATACTATCGGCAGAAATATCGCAAAATCAATAGAATTGAAAATCATAACTTGTCGGAAAATAGGGCAAATTTAAGAAAAATTCTGTATGTAATAAGCATAAGTTTTACTGAAAAATATTTTGTATATTCGTGCTAAATTATTGGTTTATGCTTAGTTTTATACGAAGAATTTTGTTTAAAAACTATTTTTACAAAGGAACAGAAAAATATAATTTATTGATTTATGATGATTTCTTCCCTAATTCTAAATCTGGATTTAGATATGAAGAATTTACCTATTATATGGAGAATATCAATAACTTGAAATTTCTTCTTACGCCTAAAACCTATGTTGCAGTAGGTGAATCTCCCAATAATCAGGCAATGTATATTGAAAACCTTAAAGATAAATTTCCTAAATTCTTTGAAGAAAATAAGATAACAAAATTTGGTAACAAAGGGAGTTATAATATTAATACTAAATTGTTCTACTGCGTATTTATCAATAATATAGCAGAAATGCTTCCCGCTTTAGAGAAAAATAAAATTCCTTTCGTATTTACACTTTACCCTGGCGGCGGATTCGGTTTTGAAGAAGAAAGTTCTGATGCTAAATTAAAAAAAGTACTGTCTTCTAAATACTTCAAAAAAGTTATTGTAACCCAAAGGGTTACATATGAATATTTGATAAGAAAAAACTTTTGCCCAAAAGAGAAAATCTCTTTCATATTTGGAGCAGCAATACCTCAGAAATCTTTTAGTTTTAATGTGACAGAAAGATTATACTATCCTGAAAAAAAAACACTTGATATCTGCTTTTGTGCAGGGAGATATACAGAGGAAGGCAGGGACAAGGGATATCCTATCTTCATAGAAGTCTTGAAAAAACTCAGTCCAAAATATGATTTTATAAGATTTCATGTTATTGGGAATTATGATCCATCAATCATAGATGTATCTGGTTATGAGGACAAAATAAAATTCTATGGATGTTTGCAATATGATGATTTGGTAGGTGTATTTAAATTTATAGATATTATCATTTCTCCCAATAAGTCTGACCTTTTAAGCAAGGGGGCATTTGATGGTTTCCCTTTAGGAGCTGTTGCAGAAGCCGCTCTGAATGGCTGCCTTGTGATGAATACCGATCCCAACAATGAGAACTTTATCAAAGAGACAGGAGAGTATCATTTTATTCCTGATTTAGAAATGATTATTATCAAGCCTGATTCGGATAATATCATAGAAAATATCGAAAAAATTATTTTCTCTCCGAAACTGATAAAGCAAATTGCCTTTGCTGGACAACAAAAATTCATAAAATTATATAATAATGAGGCTCAAATGAAACCACGATTGGAATTATTGAAATCTTTCATCTCAAATTAAGTGTAATTATTATCTTTGTTAAATTTCTTAGCAGTATGAAGCCATTAGTAAGTGTTGTAATGATTACTTACGGACACGAAAAATATATTGAAGAAGCCATAAAAGGAGTTTTTCTTCAAAAAACTAATTTCCCTTTAGAATTAATTATTTCAAATGACAAATCGCCCGACTCTACAGACGAAATAGTAAAAAACATCATAAAATCTGCTCCAGAAAACATTTCAGTGAAATATATCCTGCATCCAGAAAATATCGGGATGCTTCCTAATCTTATTTCTACCCTTAAAATGGCTGAAGGGAAATATATCGCTGTTTGCGAGGGAGATGACTACTGGACAGATGAAAACAAACTCCAAAAACAAACAGATTTTTTAGAAAAAAACGAAGATTTCACTCTTACTTTTCACAATGTTTTCATTCGAAATGGCGAAACTCTGAGAACAGATTTGGACTATGAAAAAAGACTGAACAATAAAGATGTTTACACAATAGATGATTTATCTAAAGGAAATTTTATCCATACTCCTTCTGTTGTTTTCAGAAATATGAAAATAAAGTTCCCAGAATGGTATTACTCTTCTTTTTTAGGTGATTATCCTCTTTGGTCATGGCTTTCTAAAAAAGGAAAAATAAAATATTTCCCAGAAAAAATGGGCGCATATAGAGAAAATGTAGGCGTGTGGAGTGGCAAATCTCAAGAGGAGCGAGAATTCAAAACCATGCTTGTACTCCGAAATCTTATCCCAGATTTTAAGATGTTTCCCAATGCCCAAAGAAACATGATACGCGCCAAAAACACTTATATAAAAAACTTCTTAAAGCATAAAAGCTTTGCTGAGGTTACGGCATCGCCATATTTTTCGGAATTAAGTTATAAAGACAAGTTTAAACTTATGATAAGAACATATTTCAACAAAAAAAACTAAATAATCCTTATCGTTTTTTGCCCATAATTTTGTCTACCAAAAATAATATTCTGCTTTTGAGAGGAAATTTATTTTTAAACTCTTTTTTTAGAGCATAGTATCTCTCCTTAATGGATTGCGAAGTATTGCAGAAAGTATGTCCTTGGTTTTTATTTTCTATAATAACATTGATTTCATAGAATCTTAATAACCTTTTTAATAGTCTTTTGTAACTTGAAAAAGAAGTGGGTTCTAAATCAAAAAACCTCATAAGTTTGGCTTTTCCTTCCTCTGTTTTGTCAAAAAAAACGCCGCCCACCTGCTGCTCTTGGTGAGTTCTGTAATAGAATAACTTGTCATTCAAGAACTCGAAACGCCCTTTTCTTGTAGTATTTAATGCTATCCATTCATCATGGTGATAGTCTTTTAAAACTGGAAAAGGCATGATTTCGGGTTTTAGAGCCGCTCTAAACGCCATAGAAGCGCCTGTTGCAATATTACAGAGTAATATTATTTCAAAATAATCAATGTTTTTGCCTTTTTCTTTCAAAAATACAGGAGCATCCCAAAG
This sequence comes from uncultured Flavobacteriaceae bacterium, assembly GCA_963530895.1. Lineage (GTDB taxonomy): Bacteria > Bacteroidota > Bacteroidia > Flavobacteriales > Weeksellaceae > JABCPE02. The sequence goes on from CAUSFO010000020.1 coordinate 7,337, forward strand.
AGAATATTTCTCATGAACAGCTCCATTTTCATCAATGCAGAATCCATTAGTTGCCACAACATCTATTTCAGCGTGATTATCAAGAAATGAAACTATTTTTTCGGCTTTGTTTTCTGCCCAGATGTCATCTTGGTCGCTTAGGAAGATAATGGCTTTACTGCACAGAGAAATTGCTTTTTCAAAGTTTTTGACACTTCGCAGATTGCTTTCATTAAAATGTGTCCTGAATATCTCGGGATATTGTTTCTGATATTCTGCCAATATTTCGGGAGTTCTATCAGTAGAGCCGTCATCGCAGACCACTATTTCACTTGGTTTATGCGTCTGGCTGAGAATGGAATCTATCTGCTGATGGATATATTTCTCTCCATTATACGAACACAAAGCTACAGAATACGATGTCATTTTAATTGTTTTCTAAATTAAAAACTTGCTCTACCCATTTTTCAAGAGTGTATTTTTTATAAATTTCCTCTGGAAGTGACTGGTACGGAGTTTCAAAAAATTCTTTTGTAATATTACTAAAATCTTTATTTAAAACCAAAATATTATTGGAATTGTAGAAATCATAATTTTTTATTTTTTCATTGTCCGTAATTATTTTTTTCTCCAATGCCATCGCCTCAAACACACGGAAACTCAAACAGATTTTCGTGACTTATACTTTTTTAGTAAAAAAACAATTTTATTCTTCATATTTTATGAATTGTTTCCAAAAGTTTATGTTTTCCTTATTCCATCGGTGACATCCCATAGGCAGGAGCCCATTATTATAATTAAATGCTTTTTCTACTTTATTTTCAATAGCAAATAAACAAGCCTCTTTATAATTAGGTTTCTTGAAATCAACACCATTTCTTTTAGGTTCTATGCTAAAAAACACATCTTCAGCATAAAAAGTGCTCTTATTTTCAGGTTTTAAATATATTGCTGCCTGTTCAGAAAGTTTTTCTAATATTTCTATAAACTTTTCTCTTTTTCGTAATGAAAAACCGCCATTTCCAACTTCATTATACAATAAAATCTTGTTTTTCTGTGTCTTATGATTATTCTTATAGTTAATAAACTGCTTTATAAAACAAATAGAATTATCCCAAATTACTTTTATAAAAGGGGCTTTTTCTCTACTACGAATCCAAGGAGCTCCTATATAATCATAATCCTTCTCGCACCAAAATAACAAGTCATCTCTAAAAATATAAGCATCTGTCTGATAAATGAGTATATATTTTTTATTAAATGCCTTATAAAAATCAACGCTTAGCATTAATTGATTATACCCATAAATACTCTCAAAATACCTATCCTCAAATGTTACAAAAGTTGCCTTTCCAAAATTTTGATAAGCTGTTGTATCTAAACTTTTTGGGCATATGAAAGTTATATTATGATTTTTTAAAATTCTAAATACCTGATTAATAGATACTAAATCTTCATTATTAGGAACTTTTCTATATATAGGAATAACTATATCAATCATTGCGTTGATTTATGATTAGTATTAATATTCACAAAGTTAATAATATTTATGAATTTTAAAATATTTAGCCCTGAAATAAATATTTTCGATGCGAAAAAGTTATATTTGTTGCCCTAAATTACTAAAATCAAACAATGGGACAGAAATTAGAGGTAAGATACGGGCTGTTCATGGCGGTGTCCATGGTGGTCGGGCAGATGATAGGTTCTGGTATTTTCTTCAAAGTAGATGATGTTTTGGCCTCCACCAATGGCAATATCTATGCGGGTGTGATGGGCTTTATCATCGTGGGAATCAGTGTAGTTTTTTCAGCGGCGTCTATGGCGAATTATGCCATTTTCTCCCCAAAAGAAGGCGGACTCCTGCATTATGTGGAATTTCGCTATGGGAAAAGAGCTGCGGCTTATGTGGGCTGGGGTTATTTCATTATGTTTTTACCTTTGTTAGCAGGAGTATTACTCACTGTATCAGGCATTTACATCTCACACCTTTTTGCCGAGTTTATTGATTTTGAACCTAATTTCCTGCATTATTCACTGATAGGCTGGTGCAATGGAGTTATATTTTTATTCCTTAATATTTTCAGACCAAAATCCAGCGGTGTTTTTTTACAATTAACTGCGGTTTTAAAGCTGTTTCCGCTCATTTTCATCGCTGCTTTTGGGATTATCAGCCTTTTAGGAAATGACACCGAACCATTAAATCAAATTGAAAATCAAGCCTTAATCTCTTCCAATGAAACTAACTTTTGGCTTTTAGTAGGCGCAAGTTTCATTCCTATCGCCTTTTCTATGGATGGGTGGTATATTGCAATGCAGATTTCTGGAGAAATCAAAGACTCGCAGAAAAACCTCCCAAAAGCTTTAATATCAGGGACTTTTATAGTCTTGGTGGTTTATGTTTTTTATTATTTAGGAATTGTTTCCAATATGAGCAGTGATGAAATACAGCAGCTGGGTGACACCTACATCATAGAATTTTCTAGAAAGATTTCCACTGAAGCAGGAGCGATAATCATACAGCTATTCATAATCATCTCTGTATTAGGAACTTGCAATGGACTTGTTCTCGCAAATACCCGTGCTCCTTACCAGTTCTACAATCTGGAGTATTCTAAAAAATTCCTGAATCTGGGTAATATCAGCAAAAGAATTGGAATGCCCGTAAATAGCGCTTTGGTAGGCTTCGGGCTGATGACTATTTATCTTTTTATTTTTTATTTATCTAATACCAATCCTTTCCTAAAAGCAATAAATTACGACATATCAGCCATTCCTATTTTGTTCATTTATGTGGTTAATTTTTGTTTGTATTTAGGACTTTTTAAATTGTTTAGAGAACATTTACTAAAAAATAAAACCCTGAAATACACCATGCTGCTTTTTGCTCTGATAGGGACTTGTGTGGTTTTAGCAGGGACACTTTCTTCTCCTAATGGACTATCTTATTTAGTAATCGCTGTATTCTTTATTTTACTCGGAAAAATCGGCGTAAAGTAAATAAAGTAAAAAATAAAAACACTACTAAAATTTAGTAGTGTTTCTTTTTATTCATTAGTGAAATTCATAATCTTTATCCATCACAAAAGTCTCCATGAACTTGGTTGTGTAGTTTCCAGCAAGGAAATCAGGATTATCCATCAGCTGTCTATGGAAAGGAATCGTAGTTTTCACTCCTTCTATATAAAACTCCTCCAAAGACCTTTTCATTTTAGCAATAGCCTCCTCTCTAGTCTGTGCTGTGATGATGAGTTTAGCAATCATAGAGTCATAATTTGGTGGGATTGTATAACCAGCATACACATGCGTATCCACTCTCACACCATGTCCGCCAGGGATATTAAGCTGAGTGATTTTCCCAGGAGCAGGTCTAAAATCAGAATACGGATCTTCCGCGTTGATTCTACATTCTATAGAGTGCAATTTTGGATAATAGTTTTTTCCAAGAATTTTTTCTCCTGCTGCTAGTAAAATTTGCTCACGGATAAGGTCATAATCTATAACCTGCTCTGTAATAGGGTGTTCCACCTGAATACGAGTGTTCATCTCCATGAAATAGAAATTTCTGTGTTTATCAACCAAAAATTCTATCGTTCCTACTCCCTCATATCCAATATATTCAGCTGCTTTTACAGCGGCATTTCCCATTTTTTCACGAAGCTCATCCGTCATGAAAGGAGACGGCGTTTCTTCTATTAATTTTTGATTTCTTCTCTGGATAGAGCAGTCTCTTTCCGATAAATGACAAGCCTTTCCATATCTATCTCCAGCAATTTGGAATTCTATGTGTCTCGGCTCTTCTATCAGTTTTTCCATGTACATTCCACCATTACCAAAAGCCGCTAAAGCCTCTTGAATAGTAGAATCCCAGCTTTCTCTAAGCTCTTCTTTGCTCCAGATGGCGCGCATTCCTTTACCACCACCACCAGCGGTAGCTTTTATCATTACAGGATAGCCGATTTCTTCAGCTATTTTTTCAGCTTCTTCTAAAGATTCTACAAGCCCATCAGAACCAGGAACACAAGGAATTCCAGCTGCTTTCATTGTTGCTTTCGCAGTGGCTTTGTCTCCCATTTTTTCTATTTGCTCTGGTGTAGCACCGATGAATTTGATTCCATTTTTCTGACAAATTCTAGAAAAATTAGCATTTTCAGCCAAAAATCCATAGCCAGGGTGAATGGCATCTGCATTCGTAATTTCTGCAGCTGCAATGATGTTAGGAATTTTCAGATAAGAATCCTTACTCGCCGCAGGACCTATACATACCGCTTCATCCGCAAATCTTACATGCAGACTGTCTTTATCCGCGATTGAGTAGACTGCTACTGTTTTGATTCCCATCTCTTTACAAGTTCTGAGAATTCTCATCGCAATCTCTCCACGATTGGCAATTAATATCTTTTTAAACATTATTTTTCTGTTTATCAATTACAATGAATAGAGTAATTTATGATGGATCTACTAAGAATAATGGCTGGTCATACTCTACAGGAGTAGCATCATCCACCAATATTTTCACGATTTTTCCACTCACTTCAGACTCTATCTGATTGAATAATTTCATAGCTTCCACCACACAAATAACCGTTCCTTCTGTGATTTCGCTTCCTACACTTACGAAAGGCTCTTTGTCTGGAGCTGGTTTTCTGTAGAAAGTACCAATGATAGGAGATTTTATCGTGATGTATTTACCATTATCTGCTGGTTCTGCTGAATTTGCAGAAACTTCCTGCTCTGGCTGTGCAACAGGAGCTGCATTTACCATTGGCTGAACTTGTGTCATCTGTGGAGTCGTAACCACCGTACCAAATGTATGATTGGTAATATTGATTTCAAAATCCTTAGTTTTGTATTTTACTCCAGCTACATCAGCCTTTGAAACAAATTTAATAAGGTTTTGTAAGTCTTTAATATCCATAAAAAATAATTTTATTGTCCAAATATAGTAAATAAACACAAAAAACCATTCACTTTCGTAAAAAGAATGGTTCTATATTTCTACCGTGATTTTTGGAGATTTTACCAAAAATCTATCGTTATTCTGCAGATTCTACTTCTTTTTCAAGAACTACTTTACCTCTGTAGTAAAGTTTTCCTTCATGCCAGTGAGCTCTGTGATATAGGTGTAATTCACCTGTTGTAGCATCTTTTGCTAATTGAGGAACTACTGCTTTGTAGTGAGTTCTTCTTTTATCTCTTCTTGTAGATGACTGTCTTCTTTTAGGATGTGCCATTTCTAATAATTTTTAGCTTTTTATATTAACTTTTATTTTCTCAACTTATTCAATGCTTCCCATCTTGGATCTATGTCTTCATCATCGGCCTTTTCTTCATTTATTTTAGGACTGAATTTATCCAGCAAGTCTTGGAATTCTTCGTTTTCCAATGCAGCAGGAGATACTTTCTTCATAGGAATAGCAAGAACCACTGCTTCATAGATAAACTGAGCAATATTAAACTCACTATAGTGATGAGGAATTGTAATGATCTCTTCATTACTATCATCATATTCTTCTCCAAACTTTACTAAGAATTTTATTTCATTGTTTATTGGATACTGGAATTTTTCATTGCTGATATCACAAGTCAAATCCACTGTTCCTGAAACAGAAATTACAAAACCCAAAAAAGTAGAATGTTTTTCAAGTAAAACTTTACTAACTATTTTGGCATTTTCAAATTCTTCTTCAGCCTCAAATAAATCAAAGAACTGCTGATCAACACAGAACTCAAACTCATGTTTTCCTTGCTTTAGACCAGAAAAACTGATGTCATAGTTTCTATATTTGTCCATAATAGGTTTGCAAAAGTACTTTTTTTTTCTAAAACAACAAAATTATCTATCAAAAAAGTTACTTTCTTTTAAATTTCAATAACAAAACATTGTCTTTATACAACTCCAAAGAGGTTTCGCTGATTACATATTTATTCACTTTTTCAAGTAAATTTAGATAATCTTCTTCCACGGAGATATTATCACAAAGCATTCGTGTCGCTCCTATACTTTTTACTTGGAAAGTATCTTTTGAATTTGTGGTTAATTCCGAAAAATAATTATTACATCCAGAAAAACCTGACACTCTACCTTTTGCAATTTCTAAAGTAATTCCAGAGTTTGTCTTAGAATTTTCCTCTAAAACCCAACTGGTATTATTCAGTTGTACACTCTCTTTTTTTCCTGCAACAGATGCATTGGAACAAGATAATGACAAGACAAGCACGGCTGTTAGTGAAATTATTTTTTTCATAATTTATGTATTTATGAGCGGAGTTCCGCATTAAACTGTTTCTTGAAAACATTTACCAAAGAATCCATCACTTGCGCTATTTCCTTCTCCTCCATTGTTTTTTCTTCATTCAAAAGTTCAAAACTCAATGCATAAGATTTCTTATCCTCTGGAAGATTTTTCCCTTCATACACATCAAACAAATTGATGTTCTTCAAGAATGGAGACTTATTATTTTTAGCAGCATTATAAAGCTGTGTGTATAGTACAGATTTGTCTACTAACAGCGCCAAATCCCTTCTTGTTTTATTAAATTTCGGAATATCTCTAAAACGCAAATTCTCTGTATTACGAAGATTTTGACATTCTTCAAGCTCTATTTCTGCATAGAAAGCCTCTTGTTCTATGTCAAATTTTTTCAGCATTTTCGGACTTACTTTTCCGAGTCTTGCAACGGTTTTTCCTTCAACTGAAAATTCTATCGCATCCGAAAAACGACCATCCTGCAATGGTTTTTCAACAATATCAAAATTCAACTTACCTAAAATAAGAGAAACATACGCTTTCAAATGATAAAAACTTGTGCTGCCCTTCGGAAGAAGCCAGTTTTCAGAATGATTTCTTCCTGAAACTAAAATCGCCAGCTGTTTTCTCTCCTCGTATTTTTCCTTTTTATGATAAATTTTTCCTAACTCGAAAAACTTAATATCCGCATTTTTTCTATTGATATTATAAACCGCATTCTCCAAAAGCCCTTCCAACAAAGATTTTCTCATAAACGCCAAGTCACTGCTCAATGGATTTAGCAGCTTCACAGCATCCGTTTCATCTTCCACCGAAGTAAGGGAATTATTCATCACTTCATAAAACCCATTCGCCTGAAGCGCCCTTGCCCACTCGTTTTCTAATCCATCTTGGTCATCAAAACTCAATTTCACTGGCGTAAAAGAAATTTTCTGTGGCGCATCTATCTTATTATATCCATAAATTCTAAGGATTTCCTCTATCACATCTATTTCTCTGGTAACATCCGCTCTGTAATTCGGCACTAAAAGTTCTAGCCCGTCAGCAATTTCGTTAAGAGGTTCTATTTCCAAAGATTTCAAAATCTCTTTTACTTTCCCTCTATGGATTTTTATTCCTAAAATTTGATCCAATTTAGAATATCTAAAAATCACATTATGAGGTTTTATTTTTTCAGGGTAATGCTCTATATAATCTCCTACCAATGTCGCTCCTGTCAGTTCCTGTAACAACTTCACTGCCAATGAAATAGTAGTTTTAGTATTGTTCGGGTCTACTCCTCTCTCAAAACGGAAAGAAGCATCGGTATTCAGCCCATGGAATTTAGCCCCTTTACGAACAGCAACAGGATTAAAGTAAGCACTTTCCAAGAAAACAGACTGTGTCTGCTCGGAAACTCCGCTGTCCAGCCCACCAAAAACCCCAGCAATACAAAGCGGTTTCTGGTTTCCATCTTTTATCATGATTTCCTCTCCATTCAGCGTTCTCTCCACTCCATCCAGCGTGGTAAATTTCGTTCCTTTTGGGCTGTTTCCTACTGTTATTTTATTTCCTCCAATTTTATCTAAATCAAAAGCATGAAGCGGCTGTCCATAAGCATGAAGAATATAGTTGGTAACATCCACCACATTATTTATTGATGAAAGACCTATCGCTTTTAGTCTGTTTTTCAGCCATTCTGGCGATTCTTCTACTTTTATATTTTTCAAGACAGCACCAATGTATCTCGGCGCCAAATCATTATTTTCTACTTCAACAGAAAAACTATGCTCTCCTTCTGATTCAGTAGAGTAAGTTTCCATTTTAACTAGCTTAGAATCAATTCCATTACAAGTCAAAAATGCGTGTAAATCTCTCGCTACACCATAGTGCGAAATCGCATCTGTCCTGTTAGGTGTCAGCCCTATTTCATAAACTTCATCTTGCTGAATATCAAAGTAATCCGCCAGAGGTTTTCCTACTTCATAAGTTTCATCCAAAACCATAATTCCATCATGGCTGTTGCCCAAATCTATCTCATCTTCCGCACAAATCATCCCTTCTGAAACCTCACCTCTGATTTTGGTTCTGTTAATAGTAAAAGAACCTCCGTTTTTATCAAACAAAGTTGTCCCTACCACAGCCACCGCAACTATCTGTCCTGCAGCCACATTAGGAGCTCCACAGACAATATTTAGAATTGTAGCATTTCCTACATCTACAGTGGTTTTGCTTAGTTTATCGGCGTTTGGATGTTTTTCGCATGTTAAAACCTTACCTACGACGATGCCTTCCAAACTTCCTTTGATAGTTTCAAATTTATCTATCCCCTCTACTTCCAAACCTATATCCGTGAGGTAAGTTCCTATTTTTTCTGAATTTAAATCTGTGCTAATGTAATCTTTAAGCCAATTATTCGAAATCTTCATTGAAATATAAATATTAAAAAAGGAGATGCAAAGGTCTTTTACTCTACATCTCGTTTATTTTCATTTTGTTAATTTAAACCTATTACTGGCATTGACAGCATGAGTATTTGCTCTTCCTCATCCAGTCCGTCCGCTGGTTCTACAATCCCTGGTCTATTCGCTTGGGACATTCTCATGATAATATCCTCCGAATCTAGAACCGCTATCATTTCTGTCAAGAATTTTGAACTATATCCTATATTGATATCCTCTCCTGAGTAGTCACATGGTATCTGCATTTCTGCTTTATTCGCATATTCTGTATCTTCTGCATGAAGGTAAAGAATATTCCCAGACAACTTAAATCTCACCTGACTGGTAGATTTGCTGGCAAAAATAGAAGCTCTTTTGATAGAACTTAATAGAAGTGTTCTGTTTATAGTCAGCACATTAGGATTTTCCTTAGGAATTACAGCATTATAGTTAGGATATTTTCCATCTATCAAACGACAAATCCATACATGCTCCTTGAAGGAAAACTTCGCCATGTTTTCATTAAACTCTATAACCACCTCATCATCTGAACTTGTCAGAATATTTTTAAAGATACTCAGTGGTTTTTTAGGCATAATGAACTCCATTGGCTCATTATTTTTAATGTCTGTTCTCTTATAAACTACCAATCTATGAGAATCCGTTGCTACAAAATTAGCCTCCTCTTCTCCAAACTGGAAAAATACTCCTGTCATCACAGGACGAAGCGTATCATTACTTGTCGCGAAAAGCGTTTTAGAAAGAGCTTCTGCAAGAATTCCTGATGAAATAGTAACTTTTTGTGAAGAACTAAATTCTGCCAATTCAGGATATTCCTCTGCATTATCCAACGCTATGAAATAGTTATCCTTCTCATCTAAAATTTCCAAAAGCCCACCTCCATTTTCATTCGGTTTCACCAAAAAAGTAAGAGGCTGATCACCAAATGTTTTTATCGCATCTTGAAACATCTTAGCAGGAACCGCTATTTTGCCATTGCTCTCTGACTTAACCGCCAAAGATGTCAAAAGAGTAGTTTCTCCGTCTGATGCTGTGATTTTAAGCAAATTATTTTCTAACTCAAAAAGAAAATTCTCCAATATCGGTCTGGATTGTGAACTAGATACCACACCACTTACCGTATTTAAAGCTTTTTGTAACTCGCCACTTGTGACAATAAATTTCATAATAATAACTAATTGAGCAGACAAAGGTAATAATTTATCAGTAAAAAATAAAATTTATTTAATTTATTTCAGTTTAAAAATCTAAATAGCAGCCCATTGAGACCGCTATTTAAATATTTAGTTTATGAGAACTTGTTTTACTTTTTCTATTTTCGCTTCCAGTTCCTTTTTCTTTTCTTCATCAATTATTCCTTTTTCCAAATCAAAATTTTCAGAAAAATTCGGAAGAGAAAAATCCTCTATCACATCCCCTCCATTGTATGGGAACCTTGCCTTTGCGATTTCCAAGATTGTAAGACCTCCTCTCGGGCCTGGAGCTGTAGCAGTGAGGAAAACTTTTTTATCACCGAAAGCACTTCTATTAGGAATTCTTGATATCCAGTCAAAAATATTTTTGAAAGCCGTGGAATAAGAACCATTATATTCCGCCAAGGAAATAATAAGCAAATCCGCTCCATCTATCTTCGCCGCAAAATCTTCTGCTAGTTTAGGGACGCCACCGCTCACCTCTCTGTCTATGCTGTAAATAGGCATTTCGTAGTCGTTAATATCAAGAACTTCTACATCATGCCCTTCAAATTTACTTGAAATATAGGAAACCAACTGTTTATTAATAGAATTGGAATGATTACTCGCTGCAAATGCTAATATTTTCATATTTTTTAATTTTAAAGTTTATGAAGCAAAAGTATAAGTTTTTATTTTATTGAAAATTGATTTATGTTAATAAAGACAAAAGACCATCAAAAATTGACAGCCTTTTGTTTTAAACTTATGAAAAGATTATTTTATTCTTCATCGTCTGCTCCTGCAGCACCTGCGTTTTTCATCGCATTTCTAGACATCTTCACAGCTGCGATTACAGCATTGTCTGGATGTAAGAATGTGTACGCATCATTTTTGATGTCTCCCACATAAATTTTGTTACCAATTTTAAGTGGAGTCACATCTACCACGATTTCATCTGGTAAATTAGCAGGAACTGCTTTTAATTTCAGTTTTCTGAATGATTGTCTAAGAACACCACCCGCTACAACACCTTTAGCACGACCTGTAATTTTCACAGGAACTTCCATTACTACTGGTTTGTCAGCACTCAACTGGTAGAAATCCACATGTAGGATTCTGTCCGTAATTGGATGAAACTGAATGTCTTGTAATACTGCTGGAATAGTCTGTCCACCTACCTCAATAGATACCGTGTGTGCCTCAGGAGTGTAAACCAAGTTTTTGAAAGATTTCTCTTCTGTAGAGAAATGCAATGGTTCTTTACCTCCATAAACAACACAAGGAACTAATTCAGCATCGCGTAGAGCTTTTGTAGATTTTTTACCCACGCTTTCTCTTTTCTGTCCTTGAATTGTAATAGATTTCATTTTATAAAAATTTAATTATTTTAAAATATAAACTTGTCATTGATGGATTTCTTGTTATGAACAAGATTCATCACATCTGCAAATAACGGGGCGCAAGATAGCACTTTTATTTTAGATGACAAATTGTTTTTGAGAGGAATTGAATCTGTGATGATAATTTCCTGTAATTTAGACTTCTCTATATTCTCATAAGCCTTTCCAGAAAGCACTCCATGAGTAGCGATAGCTCTTACACTTTTTGCTCCTCTCTCCATGATGATATCTGCAGCCTTGCAGAGTGTCCCTGCTGTATCTACCATATCATCCACCAAAATGACATTTCTATCTTCTACATTACCAATGAGGGTCATTTCCGCCACTTCATTTGCTTTCTTTCTCTCTTTGTAGCAAATGGTAACTTCTGCTCCTAAATGGTTTGCATAGTTTTTAGCTCTTTTAGCTCCTCCCATATCAGGCGAGGCTATGGTCAAATTATCCAAATTCAAAGAATTAATATACTCCACAAAAATAGCCGATGCATAAAGATGGTCTACTGGAATTTCAAAAAAACCTTGAATCTGGTCTGCATGCAGATCCATGGTCATCACTCTGGTCGCACCTGCCGTTGTCAGAAGATTCGCAACCAATTTCGCGCCTATCGGAGCTCTCGGTTTATCTTTCCTATCTTGTCTTGCCAGACCAAAATACGGAAGAACCACCGTAATATTCTTTGCAGAAGCTCTTTTAGCCGCGTCTATCATAAGGAGAAGCTCTAAAAGATTGTCCGCTGGTGGAAATGTAGAACCTATTAAAAAGACCCTTCCGCCTCTTACAGACTGGTCTAAAACAGGCTCAAATTCTCCATCACTAAACTCTTGAAAATTGATTTTTCCTAGTTCCTGCCCATAGTGATAAGCAATTTTTTCAGCCAACTGTCTACTGGTCCTAGTGCTGAATAAATAAGATGTTTGAGAAGCCATTGTTTAACTTGAGTTTTTTGAGAGTTGCAAATTTAATAAAAATAAAACCACTTGAAAAATATCAAGCGGTTTTTATTTAATTATAAATGTTATGGAAACTTCACTCCCGAATAATTATTTGGATTTACTTGGCGTAAGTTGGATTTATACTTAGCATTGATAGCTTTGATAAATTCATTAGCAATCACCGCATATCCCTTTCCTGTAAGGTGTACACCATCTAATGAAAACGAACCTCCTGTAACGAATGTAGTAGAATAGTTCACCCCATTGTACTGGATTCCAGAGTTTTTGCCCAGCTCTACCATTTTAGCATTAGCATCTACGAAAGCCAATCCATAAGCCTCCGCTAAAGCCTTTATTTGAGTATTATAAGCATTAGTCGCTGTCTGAACCTGCGCCACTTCTGACTTCGTCAATACATGTTTATCTTCCAAAGGATAAGTAATTCCTAGTTTATTAAATGGATCAGAAACATTAGCTACATCTGTATTGATAACAGATTTTGTAGACAATAATATCAAATCTTCACTCGTAGCGTGGCGAGCCTGCCCATAAGTAGTCCCAATGAAAGATGCCAAAGCAGCAGAAACACCATTTCTTGTCAAAACTGCCGTGATTTGAGCTGATAAATCAGTCAAGGTTTCATCTTTTATCAATAATGGATTTTGCCCAACTACCAATGTTTTCAATCTATCTCCTTGCCCTAAAACAGTCAAAACAGGTTTTAATCTTCCTACCAACTGAGTATTCAAAGCAGCAGCATAAGTTTCATTCAGCGGAACAGCATTATACGGAACCGTTGTAAAGAAAGGAATAGAAGTCACATTCGGGATGTTTGCTATCACCCCTTTAGTTGCTCCCACTGATTTCATCCCTTCTAAAACAGCTCTGATAGACCCTGCTAAAACATTAGGATCTGTGATGTCATTAGAAGAATATGTTCTTGGATTAGTGTTTCCTGTTTGGTTCGTTCCTACCCCTCCTGAAGTCGCATAAGAAAGCACATCATTATTTCCTATCCAAAGAGAGAAAAATGTAGGATTCTGAACCATAGCATCCTCTAAAACACTCGCTGTAGAAGAAGATGCAAATCTCACGAAATATGGGTTCGCTGTTCCAGCTGCCAGTCCAGCCATGTTACCATAGCCATTAGCTACCAAATGGAAAGACTTAGCACCTGGCACTCCCATATTATTGTATGTTCCTGTTAATCTATCTAATGTACTAACAGCTGTAGAATATACTGGAGTCAATGCGCCATTCACTACTTGAAGGGTTAATTTCCCTTTAAACCCTGGTATATTAGCGAAACCACCGATGTTATCTGGCACCAAAGGCTGAGTAAAAGTTCCTCCACCCGCTTTCTGCATCTGCTCAGCAATCATTGCAGGATAAGACTCCAGCTGCCCATCTAAATACACTGTCCCATCTCTATATCCAGAAGTCAAGGAATTTCCAAGAGCTACATATTTACTAAAATCTGCTTCTCCGCTAGTTACCGCGATATCCGCTACATCGGTTTCAAAATCAGTTTTACAACTTGTAACTGACAAAACAGCCAAAACGGCCATTGATGATATAAATACTTTTTTCATGATTTCAAATTAAAAAGGGTTATAAGAAATTCCTAGACCGAAATATGCCGCTTTGGATTTCAACTGTCCATAAAATCCTAAATTATCATTCATACTATTTCTTCTCTTCATAAATGCATATCCTCCAGAAATATCAACATTAAATTTATTGAATTTCAGCCCAATACCAGCCGTTATCACATTATTATCAAAAGATGGAGTTTCTGGGATGAAATCCTTATCCTCATATGGAGACTGGTCATAGTAATATCCTAAACGCCCAGCAATCATGTCAGTAAACTGATACTGCGTTCCAAAACGCCAAGTCTGCGTATTCTTAAAGTTTTTAAGGTTTTTTAGTACTGTTTTATCTTTTTGATTTCCTATAAGTGCATTTTCAAAATCAAGCGTCAGAGCATCATAACGAGACCATCCCGTGTAGTTGAAATCAGCCGAAACCTGCCATTTCGGAGTGATTCTATATGTAGCTCCTATCGTGTATTCTTCTACCAATGGAAGTTCCGCTTTGAATTTATCCTGACCATTCGCATCCACTTTCAGCGCTGAATACAATGCCGAAGACACATTAAAACTCACAACACCATCATTAGCCTTCACAATTACAGGCGAACGGTATGCAACACTTACATCAAGCTTATCCGTTGGTCTAAAATAGAATCCCAATCCTAGACCATGTCCACTTGCTTTGGTGTCTTTTAAATTTAAACTACCGTTAAATTTATTAAGTTTCTTATCCCAGTCCACTTGTCCTTTTACATACATATAGCTCAGACCCACTGACATCCAGTCCGCCATCTTCACAGAAACCGCAGGTTGGAAGAAATAACTCTTCAAGCTCATTTTAGTTACGATTTCATCTCCTGTCCATTTTTCTGGCCATTTAATAGTACTTCCGAAAGGCGTAGTAAAACTAAATCCCACAGAAACATTATCCACCACCTTATACGCTACAGCCGCATAAATAGGCGTTCCCAAAGGATTTTCCGTAGAATAAGCTTCTCCTGTGTCTAGATTTTGGTATGTCACTTTACTTACCACTCCAAAACCACCAGCTACTACACTGAGTTTACTTGGAATGAAAGACATTCCCGCTGGATTAAAAAAAGCTACACTCGCATCTTCTGCATGGGCACTCGTGTGCGCCATAGCCAACTGCTTCACTCCTTGTAGCGATACTCTGAACCCTCCCGCATAGGCTAGGGTTCCCGCCAATAATGTTATTGGTAACAAAATTTTTCTCATGTTTCTTGTTTTCACTTTTCTTTTGAAGGTGCAAATATAAAAATATTATTTCTTTAAATTTAAACATTTTTTCAAAAACAATATTTGTTTGAATTTTTAAATAACACTAAATATCTTTAAATTAAATAATTAAAACCAAATTAAATTT
>CAUSFO010000021.1:0-22283 GCA_963530895.1 uncultured Flavobacteriaceae bacterium
ATTTTTTTAGTATTAAGGACTATTAAATTCAAATTTTCTGATGGTTTTGTAAATTTAAACATAATTTAATAATATTCCAAAACATTTTGTGCCTATCTTTGCAACATGTTGAAAATAGATAAAATAGAACTTCCTGATTTTCCATTGCTTTTGGCACCGATGGAAGATGTTTCGGATCCGCCATTTCGCCGTTTGTGCAAGATGCATGGGGCAGACCTCATGTATTCAGAATTTATCTCCTCCGAGGGGCTTATTCGTGATGCGATAAAGAGCAAAAAAAAGCTGGATATTTTTGATTACGAGAGACCTGTGGGGATTCAGATTTTTGGGGGCGATGAGGAAGCGATGGCGATGTCTGCTAAGATAGTGGAAACGGTACAGCCAGATTTGGTGGATATCAATTTCGGCTGTCCTGTGAAAAAGGTAGTCAGCAAAGGCGCTGGGGCAGGAGTTTTGAAAGATATTGATCTGATGGTAAAACTTACCAAAGCGGTGGTAAATTCTACCGAACTGCCAGTTACAGTAAAAACTCGGCTGGGCTGGGATACAGAAAGCATCAATATAGAGGAAGTGGCGGAGAGACTGCAGGAAGTAGGCATAAAAGCCCTTACCATCCACGCTCGAACGAGAACGCAGATGTATAAAGGAAAAGCAGACTGGGAGTATATTAGCAAAGTTAAAAACAATCCTAATATAGAAATCCCTATTTTCGGAAATGGCGATATTGATTCGCCAGAAACAGCTCTAGAATACAGAGAGAAATACAATATTGACGGAATGATGATTGGGCGTGGGGCGATAGGCTATCCATGGATTTTTAACGAGATAAAACATTTCTTCCAAACGGGAGAAAAACTACCGCCGCCTACAATAAAAGACAGGCTGGAAGCTGTAAGACAGCATGCAGAATGGTCAGCAGAATGGAAAGGCGAAAGGGCAGGGCTGATAGAGATGAGACAGCATTACAGTAATTATTTCCGAGGGATACCGCATTTTAAGGAATATAGAACCAAATTCTTACAGGTTCTTACCATGCAGGAAATGGAGGCTGTTTTGGAGGAAATTTATACTCAGCTGGATAAGGAATAAATATGCCTTTTTTAGAACTAAAAAACTTAGCAATAGGCTACAGAGAGCCTTTGATTTTGTCCATTGATGCGGAGCTTTCGCTTGGTGAGGTTTGTCTTTTGGTGGGGAATAACGGGATTGGGAAAACTACCCTGATGAGGACTATTTTGGGGCAGATTCCACCGATGGAAGGGCAGATTTGGATTAAAGAAACTGAAATAAAATCGGTGTTGCCGGAGCAGATTCCCAAATGGATTTCTATGGTTTTTTCTAAAACTCAAGTTCCTGAAAATTATACAGTTATGGATTTGGTTTCGTTAGGAAAATACATTCATTATCCATATTATTTTAAATTAAATTCTGATGATTTGCAGGAAGTAGAGGAAATTATAGACAGTCTGAATTTGACTTCGTATAAAGATTTTCCACTCAAAAAACTATCCGATGGAAATCTTCAGAAAGCATTTATTGGAAGGGCTTTGGCACAGAATACGCCGATGATTATTTTGGATGAACCTACGACATATCTTGATGAAGAAAATAAAATGATGATACTAAATCTTTTGAAAAAATTAGCAAAAGAAAAAAATAAGACTATTTTGTTTTCTTCGCATGACTGGCGCTTGGCAAAAGATTTTTCAGATAAAATCTGGTGGCTGAAAGACCATAGGCTAAAAATAGGCGAAACTCCCAAAGATGCCGTTTCGGAGGGGGTGGATGCTATGGAAAAAGTTTTTTGGTTTGTAAAATAAAAAAATAACTAACTTTGCCTCTTTCAATTTTAGATTTCAAAGGAATTTATCATGCGTAGAGAACATAATCTCATTCCTGAAGAAGCGGAATGGAAAAAGAAAGTATTTAGAATAATATACTTCGCGGAGACTCCCTTGGGGAAGTTGTTTGATGTCGTTTTGCTGGCAATGATAGTTCTCAGTGCCCTGATAGTCGTCATGGACAGCGTGGAGAATATTCGTTTTCATAAGACTTTTCTGGCTATTGAGTGGCTTATGAACATCATTTTTACGGCAGAATACATAGTTCGGATAATGGTTGTCAAAAACAAGAAAGACTATATATTCAGCATGATGGGAGTTATTGACTTTCTTTCTATCCTGCCGTTTTATATTGGTATTTTTACTCCTGAGGCTAAATATCTTATGATTATCAGATTGTTCCGATTGCTTAGGGTGTTTAGAATCTTGAATATGATGGACTATATGGACGATGGGCATTATATTTTGCAGTCGCTCAGAAGCAGTTCTAGAAAAATTTATATTTTCCTAATGTTCATTACCATTATTGTGGTGGTTTTAGGAGCGCTTATGCATATCATAGAAGGTGGGAAAAATGGCTTTCATAATATTCCTGTGAGTATCTATTGGGCGGTGGTCACTATCACTACGGTGGGGTATGGGGATATTTCTCCCGCTACACCGCTGGGGAAACTGCTTTCAGTGGTTCTTATGCTCTGTGGTTATAGCATTATAGCTGTGCCGACTGGGATTGTTTCATCTCAGATGAGAGAATGTATGAACAAGGCAAAGAAACTATGCGACTGCTGTGGAAATATTGATAATGATGATGATGCCAGATATTGTAAACAATGTGGGCATAAGATAGTAGAAGAATCTTCCTAATTTAGGGAGATTTTTTTATTATGAAATCTGATTTTAGAATTTTAGATAAGGTTTTTTGAGGCTTGTGATTATTTTCTTTTTTAAAGATTAAAAATAACTAATGTTAAAGTTTTTGTAAAACTGCGATTGAAAACATAAAAATACTTAATAAATTTCATATATTTGTGCGAATTAAAAATAAAATAGATAAATGGGACTATTTAATGTATTCACGAAAGAGATAGCGATTGACTTAGGAACAGCTAATACCCTAATTATACATAACAACAAAATTGTGGTAGACCAACCGTCTATCGTAGCGGTGGAGCGTAACACAGGGAAGATTATAGCGGTAGGAGACAGAGCAAAACACATGCAGGGTAAAACCCATGAGGAAATAAAGACAATCCGTCCTTTGAAAGATGGAGTTATCGCAGATTTCCAAGCTTCTGAAAACATGATTAAGGAATTTATCAAGCAAATTCCAGGAATTAAAGGGAGGGTTTTTCAGCCTGCTCTTAGAATTGTTGTTTGTATCCCTTCTGGAATTACAGAGGTGGAGATTAGAGCGGTTAAGGATTCTCTTCAGAAAGTTCATGCTAAGGAAATTAGACTTATCTACGAACCAATGGCAGCTGCGATAGGTGTAGGGATAGATATTCAGAAACCAGAAGGAAACATGGTGATAGATATAGGAGGGGGAACTACGGAGATTGCAGTGATTGCACTTGGAGGGATAGTTTGTGACAAGTCTGTTAAAATCGCAGGGGATGTATTTACAGATGATATTGCCTATTATCTAAGAACCAACCACAACTTGTACATCGGGGAAAAGACAGCGGAGAGAATTAAAATAGAAGTAGGTGCGGCGATGGAAGAACTAGATGTAGAAGTGGATGATATTTCTGTACAGGGTAGAGACCTTATTACAGGAAAACCAAAAGAAATCATGATAGGTTATAAGGAGGTTGCTATAGCTCTGAATAACTCTATATCTAGAATAGAAGATGCAGTTATGGAGACTCTTTCCATGACTCCGCCTGAACTTGCAGCAGATATCTGGAAAACAGGTATATATCTTGCAGGGGGAGGTGCGCTGTTGCGTGGTCTTAGTGATAGAATACACAAAAAAACAGGACTTCCTGTGTTCGTAGCTGAAGATCCTTTGAGAGCGGTGGTGAGAGGAACAGGAATAGCACTGAAAAACATAGATAAGTTTAAGTTTTTGATTAGATAAGTGCCTTAGTCAAGATGTTGTCTTTTGTATGGAGGTTTTTGGAGAGGAACAGTCTTGGTACTTTTTTCGTTTTTCTCCAGTTGGTATCAGTAGTTCTTATTTTTAGTAGGAACTCCATGCAGCGTTCTTTTGTGGCAGCACATGCATCAGCTTTTAATGCCTTTGTGTCTGGCTACATAGATGAGGGGGCAAGTTATTTCAGGCTGAAACAAGTAAATGAAGACTTGACCGCTCAGAATAAAATGCTCATGCAGCAGCTGTATGGTAAGAAAAAATCTACCGAAGCCAAATTTGTCCATGTGGATAATACTCTTATAGAAGGACAGTCTTACTCTGTGATGGATGCAGAAATTATCCAAAACAGTATAAATAGAAATAATAATTATTTCACGATTAACAGAGGAAGAAACCACGGTGTGGAGCCTCAGATGGGGGTGATAGCTCCACAGGGGATAGCTGGGATAGTTGTTAATACAACGGCCAACTATGCTTTGGTGCAGTCTGTTTTGAGTGTAAATAATATTAAAATAAACACATCTCTAAAAAAATCAGATTTTTTTGGGACTTTGACTTGGGATGGAGAGGATACACGAGTAATGCACCTAAAAGACATTCCTAAATATGTTTCTGTAAAAGTGGGAGATACCGTAATTACTGATGGTAAGTCTTCTATTTTCCCAAAAGGAATCATGATAGGAAGAGTGGCTGGCTATGATGTGGATAGCAAAACAGGACACTGGGATATTTCTGTGGAGCTGAGCCAGAATATGGGGCAGGTGCAGAAAGTTTTCGTGGTTAAAAACCTCAAAAAAACAGAACTAGAGGAGATAAAAGAGATTTTAGATGCTGCTGTAAAGGAAAATGATTAGTAGAAATATTTTGACGGATATTTTATTCATTGTAGTATTGGTAATATTACAAGTTTTTTTGTTGAATAGAATCCTCATCATGGGCAAGTATCCGCCAATTGTCTATCCCATCTATGTGATGTTTTATCCTTTTTATAGGGATAAATTTCAGTTTTTAGGAACAAGTTTCCTGCTGGGGTTAGGAATGGATATGTTTTTGGGAACATGGGGAATCAATGCCTTTGCGACTACATTGATAGCTTTTGTAAGAACTGTTATATTTAGGTCTTCGTCGGATTCTACATCAGATTTTTTCTCTTTCGAATCTTTGCAGTGGACGCAGTTTTTGGGTTTTATCCTTACTAATCTTTTTTTACACCAGTTTTTGGTTCAGTTTATAGAGTATTTTAAGTTGAGCAGAGCGTTAGATGTGCTTATCAATATCTCTATAACCACTGCATATTCGTTTGTTTTTGTTTTATTTTATGTTTTAATATTTAAAATCAAGCAGAGAGTTTGAGACCATATTTTAAAATTCTAATTTCTTTAGGGCTTATAGCTGTGATATTTGTCGCCAGACTAGCTTATTTACAGCTGTTTACGGATAGATATGCTCTCAATGCAGCCAATACATCTATCAAGATAGAATATATCATCCCTCAGCGTGGGGCTATTTTTGATAGAAATTCCAAATTATTGGTAGGAAATCAGCCTGCCTATGAAATATCCTATACGGAAGCCTTGATGAAACCTGATTTTGATATGTTAGGTTTTTGTAACCTGATGAATATCACCGAGACGGATTATAATCATAAAATGAAGGAGATAAAGGCAGATAAGTATTTTTCTAAATTTACTCCGATGACTTTTATGAAAGATTTGAGCAGGGAAGATGTGGCGAGAATTCAAGAAATTATATTTAAATATCCAGCGTTTTCGGTTGTTTCCAGACCACAGAGAAAATATGAAGTTTCTACTTCAGGGAATTTGCTCGGGTATACCAACCAAGTAAATGCAGCTTACATCAAAAAAGACTCTCTATACTATCTTCCTGGAGATATAGCGGGGATGAGCGGTATAGAAAAAGCCTATGAAAAGGTACTCCGAGGCGAAAAAGGGATGAAATATATTCAGAAAGATATCAAACTTCGGAATATAGGTTCATATAAAAATGGAGAATTAGACAAGGAGATGATTTCTGGGAAGGATTTGGTTTTGACAATAGACTACGACCTCCAAAGAATGGCTCAGGAAATGCTCGTAAATAAGCGAGGAGCAATAGTAGCAATAGACCCAAATAACGGCGAAATCCTAGCAATGGCTACTGGGCCAGATATAGACCCAAATCTATTTACAGGTCCAGAAAAAACAAAAAATTTATACCGTCTGCAGATGGATAGTATGAATAAACCGATGTTTGACCGCTCTATTCAGGCAGCCTATCCGCCAGGTTCTACCTTTAAGCTTGTTACAGCGCTTTCCGCCATGCAGATGGGGGTGATGACTCCTTCCACTATTTTCCCTTGTGGTGGCGGGTTTAATGTTTCTGGCGTTAGAATCAAAGGGCATGGAGGCGCAGACCCTCTTATACCATCCATCCAAGTTTCTAGTAACTGTTATTTCTCTTATGCTTATTTAGCAATGCTCAATAAATACCCAGGAAATCCAAGCAAAGGCGCAGATGAATGGGCGAAAATCATGCATAGTTTTGGACTTGGGCAGTTTTTAAATAACGATTTGGCTGTTGGGTCAAAGGGACTGATACCAGATGGCAAATTTTATGAAAAGAGGTATGGTAAAAATTGGAAGCCTCTCCGAGCTGTTTTCAATGGAATGGGACAGGGCGAAATCCTTTTAACGCCTTTGCAGATTGCTAATTTTACGGCAGCTATTGCAAATAGAGGCTGGTATTACACACCACATATTGTGAAATCCATTGACGGAAAACCTAATCCAGACAAGAGATTTAAAGTTAAAAATCAGACATTAGTAGACCCAAAACATTTTGAACCAGTGATAAGGGGAATGGAAGCAGTGGTTTTGAGGGGAACGGGACGAGCTTTGAAATCTAATGATTTTACTCAGTTGGCAAAAACAGGAACAGCAGAGGTTCCACAGGGGAAGGATAACTCTATCTACACCATGATAGCACCAGCTGATAATCCTAAAATAGTAGTAGCAGCCGTGATGGAGCATGCTGGTTTTGGGGCAACTTGGGCGGGGCCTGCCTGTACGGTGATAGCCGAAAAATATCTTTTAGGAGAACTGAAACGAGAGCATCTTTATAAAAGGCTGACAGGAGCGAGTTTCATGGCTGAATATAACAGACAATGGGTAGTTCATTTGAAAAAAATAGGAAAATACGAACCTCCTAAGCCAGACTCCCTTGCAATGAAAAAAATACAAGACAGTCTGAGACTGCTGAACGAGAAAAATAAAACAATCGATAATAAAAATAAACAAACTCAAAAAACACCATAATAGATATGAGATGGGCTAATGGATTAGACAAAATAGGGCTGCTGCTCTACATCCTTATCGTTTTGTTTGGTATCGCTAATGTGTATAGTGTAAGTACGGATAGCGGTATAAAACAGGCGGTTTGGTTTGGTATCTCATTGTTTGTTATGATGATGATTTTGTTTGTCCGTGGAAGTGTTTTTGAGAGTTTGGCGCCATTTTTTTACATTGTTGCAGTTGTTTTGCTGGTTGGACTTTTCCCTTTAGGGAAAGAAATCAACGGACAGAGGAACTGGTATGTATTTGGGCCGATAAGTTTACAGCCAGTGGAATTTGTGAAAATAGCCATTGCGCTTATGATGTCTTCTTATGTAGGAAATCCTGATTTCAGCATGAAAAACGGAAGGTCGTTATTCACAGCCTTTGCTATCATTGGTATTCCTGGGCTTTTAGTATTATTACAACCAGATGTCGGTTCTTTGATGGTTTTCATGGCGTTTGTCATTGCTCTGTATCGTGAGGGGTTGAGTGGATGGCTCTTTACTGCTGGTTTTTCGGTGGTAGGGATATTTTTAGTGTCGTTGGTTTTTGAACCTTTATATGTCGTAAGTGTAGTCGTACTTTTGATATTGTTGGGATTTTATTTTAGTGGAATTAAGTTTAGTTTTAGTACGATTTTTACGCTTGTGGTAAGTATCATTTTACTAGTGGGAATAAGTTTTGGTGCACCTAAAGTAATGGAAAAACTCCCTAAGCACCAGAGGGAAAGGATAGAGGTTTTGTTCAAAGGAGAAAAAGCGTTCCGTGATACGGCAGGGTATAATTTGCTTTACTCTAAAACAGCGATAGGTTCTGGCGGACTTCTTGGGAAGGGTTACAAAGAAGGCTCTGTTACTCAGGGGCATTTCGTGCCAGAACAGCGTACAGATTATATTTTCTGTACCGTCGGCGAGGAGTGGGGCTTTGTGGGAAGTTCTGTTTTGGTTCTTCTTTATGCGGTGTATATAGGACGGATTTATTTCTTGGCTGAACGCCAAAAGCCTGTATTTAATAGAGTTTTCGGATATTGTTTCGCATCTATCCTGATGATGCACTTTGCTATAAATGTAGGAATGGTCATGGGGCTGTTTCCTACAGTGGGGATTCCGCTTCCTTATTTCAGTGATGGGGGAAGTTCTCTTTTGGCATTTTCTATAATGACTGCTATGTTTTTTAGGCTAAACTATGAGGATAGAAATAGTTTGATTTAAAAAACAAGAATATTTTCTAAAATTTTTATAAAGGGTGTTTTTTTAGGGGGTGTTAATAAGAAAAATAATATTTTTATTAACTTTGCCCTATAAAATTATATACTTATGCCAATATTAAGGTTTAGTGCATTAGAAAAATTGCCTTTTATCAATTATAGAAAAGATAATTTTGTAGAAACACCGCCCAAATTATCAGAATTATTTTGTGAAAATGTATTTTCCGAAGAGAAAATGCATGAGTTTTTGACCAAAGAGGCTTTCACAGCCGTGATGGATGCCATAAAAAATGGAACTAAAATCCAAAGGTCAGTAGCAGACCAAGTGGCTCTCGGCATGAAAAACTGGGCGATGACCAAGGGTGTTACTCACTACACGCATTGGTTTCAGCCGTTGACAGGAACTACCGCAGAAAAACACGATACTTTTTTCATGCCGATAGGTGAGGGCAAAGCTATGGAGCGCTTTAACGGAGCGAACCTTATTCAGCAGGAGCCAGACGCTTCTTCTTTCCCTAATGGAGGAATTAGAAATACCTTTGAGGCGTGAGGCTATACCGCTTGGGATCCTACTTCTCCAGCGTTTATTATGGGAACGACCCTTTGTATTCCTTCTATTTTTATTTCCTATACAGGTGAAACATTGGATTACAAAGCTCCGCTTTTGAGAGCATTACACGCTGTGGATGAGGCGGCTACGGAGGTTTGTCAGTATTTTGATAAAAATGTAACCAAAGTTACGGCTACACTTGGTTGGGAGCAAGAATATTTCCTTGTAGATTCGGCGCTTTTTAAGACTAGACCAGACCTTTTGATGACAGGGAAAACCCTTTTAGGGCACTCGCCAGCAAAGGGACAGCAGTTGGAAGATCATTATTTTGGTTCTATTCCTACCCGTGTGATGAATTTTATGAAGGAATTAGAGATAGAATGCGTAAAACTGGGCATTCCAGTATCTACAAGACATAATGAAAATGCGCCAAATCAATATGAACTTGCGCCAATGTTTGAAGAAGCCAATGTGGCGGTTGACCATAATTCGCTGCTGATGGATCTGATGGCGAGAATAGCGCACAAGCATCATTTTCATATACTTTTTCATGAAAAACCATTTGCAGGAGTCAATGGAAGTGGAAAGCATAACAACTGGTCGCTCTCTACCAATACAGGCGAAAACCTGCTGAGTCCAGGGAAAAATCCGAAAAAAAATCTTCAGTTTTTGACATTTTTTGTAAATGTGATTAAGGCAGTGAACGAATATGCAGACCTTCTTCGTGCAGGGATTGCCACTGCGGGGAATGACTATCGTCTGGGAGCCAATGAGGCGCCGCCAGCGATTATTTCTGTGTTTATAGGTTCTCAGCTTTATGGAGTTTTGGAGGAATTGGAAAAAGTGAGTGAGGGGAAACTTAGTCCTGATGAAAAATATGATTTAAAACTAAATGTAGTCGGCAAAATCCCTGAAATTCTGCTCGATAACACAGATAGAAACCGAACTTCGCCATTTGCTTTCACTGGGAATAAATTTGAGATACGAGCGGTCGGTTCTTCGGCGAATTGTGCAGAGGCGATGACCATTATGAATTCCATTATGGCAAAACAGCTTCGTGTCTTTAAAAAGGAAGTGGATGCTTTGATAGAAGAAAAAGGACTGAAAAAAGATGAGGCTATTTTTAATGTACTGAGAGAATACATTAAGCAGTCTAAAAATATAATGTTCGAAGGAGACGGCTACTCCGAAGATTGGGTAAAGGAAGCCAAAAAACGAGGACTCAGCAATCTAAAAACCACGCCAGAGGCTTTAAAAAGAGAACTAGACCCGAAATTCATCAACATGTATGAAGAAATGGGAATCTACACTCAGCGTGAAATAGAGGCAAGAAACGAAATTAAATTAGAGAAATATAGCAATATCGTAGGAATAGAGGCGAAAGTGCTGGCAGATGTTGCGAGAAATCACATTATTCCATCGGCGTTGAAGTATCAGAACAGGCTGATAGACAATGTGAAAGGGCTGAAAGAAATCTACGGCGAAATAGACTTTAGACCTTTGGCGAAAGAGCAGATGAATCTGATAGAGAGAATTTCTCACAATGTCCACCAGATAAAAATAGGCGTGGATGAACTATTGGATGCCAAACAAAGAGCGGAAGCCATAGAGGACAATCAGAAACAAGCAGAGGTATTTTGTCAGGAAGTAAAGCCACTTTTCTCAAAAATACGAGAAGCATCAGATGCCTTGGAGATGATGGTGGATGATGAACTTTGGCCGATGACCAAATACCGCGAACTGCTTTTTACGAAATAAACAAACGCTCAGTGCAAGATTTTGTGCTGAGTTTTTTTAATAAAAATATAAAAATATGAATCAGAGAGAAAAACAATTACAATTTCATAAAAACTTGGCGACGGGACTTCTTGTTTTGATGCTTGTCATCTACATAAGTATGGTGTTTTTGCAGAAAAAACATCCCGAACTTTCCTTTATAGGCTATGTGAAGGCTTTTTCGGAGGCTGCTATGGTGGGAGCTCTTGCGGATTGGTTTGCGGTAACGGCATTATTCCAAAAGCCAATGGGACTGCCCATTCCACACACCAATCTGATAGAAGAACGAAAGGCGGATATTGGGAATAATTTGGGAGGGTTTGTTGTAGAGAATTTTTTAAAACCAAAGCAAATTCGTTCACATATTGAGAATATTAAGATATCTAAATACATGGTAGAATGGCTTTCCAAAGAAACCACTCCTGAAAAAATAGAAAACATCATAAAGGGAATGTCCCTGAATGTGAGAGGTAGCCAAATGCTTGTAGAATTTTTGGACAAAGGAAAACATCAGGAATTATTTAGCCAGCTTTTCGAGAAAATAGAAGTTTATATTTCTGAAAACCAAAATGTGGTTCGGCGAGAAATAGACAATCAGTTTCCGTCGCTTATTCCATCTTTCATTAGAGAAGCGATTTCGCAAAAAGTGGTGGAAGGTCTGCAGGAATTTGTAATGAAAATTACCAGAGATGAGGCGCATTCTGTAAGGCGAGAAATGACCACGCAGCTCTATGATTTTGCTGAAAGGCTTAATTCTTCTGAATGGGAAAATAAAATCACAAAACTCCTGCAAGATAATGTAAATAAGCAAATTAGCGGATTTAAAACCAATGAAGAGTTTCAGAAAAAGCTGGATGTTTGGTTTCAGAAGACGGCTTATAGATTTGCATTAAGAAATAAAACCAAAATAGGCGATTTTATCAGTGATACGGTTAAAAACTGGGAAGGCAAGGAGCTGAGCCAAAAACTGGAAATGGAAGTAGGAAAAGACTTGCAGTTTATCCGAATCAATGGGACTTTGGTAGGAGGTATGGTAGGTCTGGTGATTTATGCTCTTACACAGTTGCTATAAAAAAAACAAATCGGATATCCAAGGATATCCGATTTCGTCTAAAATAAATAAAATATAATGAAAAAACTAAAACTACTTTGGTTCTAACACGCAGAACGGGATGATAATCTCTTCTAGGGAAATCCCTCCGTGTTGATAGGTGTCTTTGTAATAATTCACAAAATGGTTGTAATTTTTAGGGTAAGCAAAGAATAAATTGTTCTTCGCAAAGATATATTTGCTGCTCACATTCCCTTTCGGAAGGAATAGCTTTTCAGGATTGGTAATCGCCCAGACATCTTTGTCTTCATAGGTTAGACTTTTTCCTGTTTTATATCTTATGTTGGTAGAGGTTTCTCTATCACCCACCACTTTGCTTGGTTTTCTTACATAAATCATTCCGTGGTCAGTCGTTATCACCAGTTTGAAGCCGTTTTCTGCTGCCAGTTTAATGATTTTGATAAGAGATGAGTTTTCAAACCAATTGTATGTTAATGAACGGAATGTTTTGTCATCTCTAATTAGCTGATCTACAATGGTATTGTCGGTTTTCGCGTGAGAAAGAATGTCTATAAAGTTATAAACAATCACCAATAAATCATTGTTTTTGTGCTGATTAAAATCTTCTAATATTTTTCGCTCAAAATCAGCATTTAATATCTTAATATATTTTGAACTTTTTCCTTGCAGACCGAGTCTTTTCATTTGGTCTTTTAGGAAATCAAATTCAAATTCATTTTTGTTTCCATCTTCATTGTCATTGAACCACTTGTCTGGAAATCTTTTTTCTATTTCCGAAGGCAGTAGTCCTGCGAAGAAAGAATTTCTAGCATACTGAGTCGCCGTTGGCAGGATACTGTACAGATACTCTTCCGAAGTTTTATTGTAAAACTTAGTGAAAAGCGGTTCTACTACTTTCCATTGGTCATATCTCAGATTATCTATCACCAAAAGAAGAACTTTGTCTTTTTCTACCTCTGGTTTTACTTTTTCCTTGAAAAGGGTGTGGTTCATCAGAGGCTTGTCATTTGAGTTAAGCCAATGTTCGTAGTTGTTTTCTATGAATTTAGCAAATTGGATATTTGCTTCTTCTTTTTGATTTTGAAGCAATTCTGAAAACTCACTATCAAAAACCTTATCAAATTTTATCTCCCAATTAAGGATTTTCTTATAATATTCTGCCCAGTCTTCATAGTTGTGAAGATTGGAAAGTTCCATGCTCAGATTTCTGAACTCTTGCTGATATTCAGAAATGGTCTGCTGTTCTACCAAAGTATCTTGTTCAAGATTTTTCTTTAATGAAAGTAGAACTTGATTTGGGTTCACTGGTTTTAGAATATAATCTGCAATTTGTGAACCTATGGCCTGCTCCATGATGTGCTCCTCTTCATTTTTCGTTACCATCACTATTTTGATGGAGCTGTCCAAGTTTTTAATCATCGGAATGGCTTCTAAGCCAGATATGCCAGGCATACTTTCGTCAAGAAGAACCAGCGCGAAACTGTTTTCTTCTATCAGTTCCAGAGCCTCATTCACATTGTTGATAGGAGTAACGCTGTAACCTTTGCTTTCCAAGAAAACAATGTGCGGCTTCAGCATCTCTATCTCATCATCTACCCAAAGTATTTTTGACATAATTTTTTCCACTAATTTTCTGTTTTCAAAAGTATGGAGAAAAAATATTAAAATTATACCAACGAAATGTTAATGTTTGGTTAAAGTTTTTTTATAATTTTACACGATAAAATCTTTTTATGGCTAATAAGTTGAAAATCATCAATGATCCCGTTCATGGATTTATAAAAATCCCGTATGAAATTATTTTTGATATCATGGAGCATCGCTGTTTCCAGAGATTGAGAAGAATTTCTCAAACGGGACTGCTGAGTTTGATTTTCCCAGGAGCTACCCACACTCGTTTTCATCATGCGATAGGCGCGATGCATTTGATGTTTAATGCATTAGAAATTCTGAAACAAAAAGGTGTGAAAATTTCTACGGAAGAAGAAAAGGGAGCGATGCTGGCTGTCCTGCTTCATGATGTGGGACATGGGCCTTTTTCTCATGCTTTGGAAAATATACTGATGGATAACTGGCATCACGAAAAACTTTCTCTTCTTCTGATGGAGCAGCTGAACGAAGAGTTTTCGGGCGAACTTACGATTGCGATACAGATGTTTCAGGGAAAATATTATCGTAAATTTTTTAATCAATTGATTTCCTCACAGCTTGATGTGGATAGGTTAGATTATCTCAAAAGAGACAGTTTCTACACGGGGGTTTCGGAAGGGAATATCAATACACAGCGGATTTTATCAACGCTGAATGTCCTTGATGATGAGCTGGTTTTGGATGAAAAAGGAATTTATTCCATCGAGCATTATCTCGTGGCGAGGATGTTCATGTATTGGCAGGTTTATTATCATAAAGCGGCAGTATTGGCAGAAAATTTATTGATAAAAATAATGAACAGAGCCAAAACATTGGTTTCGCAAAATATGAAAGTAGAAGCTTCCGAAAACCTTAAATATTTCTTGTACAGAGAGAGTTCCACAGAGGCTACGGAGGAAGATATAGCGAGATTTATGGAGCTGGATGATACGGATGTGTTACAAGCTATAAAATCATGGAAAAATAATGAAGATTTCGTGCTTTCGTATCTTTGTAAAACGGTAATTAACAGGAAGTTTCCTAAAATTATTTACTCTTCTACGCCTTTTTCGGATGATTTGGTGCAAGAGAAAGTGCGGGAAACTAATTTGCATTTTGGGATAGAAAATGGAGATTTGCTCGTGGATAATATTGAAAGAAATCTGCTTCCTTATGATAAAACCAAACAGCCTATTTATCTCCTGCGAAATGATATGGAAAAAGTGGCGTTGGAACAGGCGGGAAGTCAGATTTTGTCAATGAATATTAATGAAAAAACGACACGATATATTTTGTCCTTTCCAAAGGAAATTTCATGATTTTTGATGTTAAAAATATAAACAAATATAAATTTTTATTATACTAATAGTATTTTTCTTATCTTTGCACGATTATGGAGTTTACAGCTGCCGAAATTGCTGGTCTTATCAAAGGAAAAGTAATTGGAGACCAAGGAATAAAAGTTCATGGATTTTCCCCTATAGAAGAGGGAAGGCATGGACATTTGTCTTTTATTGCGAATGAAAAATTTGCACATTTTCTACATTCTACGGAGAGTTCTGTGCTTATTGTTTCAAAAAATCTTTTGAAAGAAGAAAATTATAAGCCAGTCATCATAGAAGTGGAAGATGCATATCTTGCATTTCAAGTTTTGATGAACCTTTATCAGCAGATGACCGAAAAGAAAAAAGGAATAGAAGCGCAGAGTTTTATTCATAAAACGGCTGTTTTAGGCGAGGATGTTTATGTGGGAGCATTTACCTATATTTCGGAAAATGCGACGATTGGCGATGGTGTTCAGCTTGCTCCTCAGGTTTTCATTGGTAAAAATGTGAAAATCGGTAAAAACTCTAAAATAGACAGTGGTGCGAAAATCTATGATGGTTGTATCATTGGCGAAAATTGTGTTGTTCACTCTAATACTGTGGTAGGAGGAGATGGATTCGGTTTTCAGCCTACACCAAACGGATATGATAAAATCCCGCAGTTGGGAAATGTAATCATAGAAAATAATGTAGAAATAGGCTCTAACTGTAGTATTGACAGGGCTACCATAGGTTCTACCATTATAGGAGAAGGGACTAAAATAGACAACCTTATCCAAATCGCACATAATGTAAAAATTGGAAAAAATAATGTGATTGCTGCACAGGCAGGAATTGCAGGTTCTACTACCATTGGTAACTGGAATATGATTGGTGGTCAAGTGGGAATTGTAGGACATATCAACATAGGAAATCAAGTGAAAATACAAGCACAGAGTGGTGTAAATAAAAATGTAAAAGATGGCGAGGCATTGTACGGAGCACCAGCCATAGATGCAGGAGATTACCGAAGAAACTATGTGCATTTCAGAAACTTGACAGAAATAGTAAAAAGAATAAATCAATTAGAAAATAACTCAAAAGATAAAACTAATGAGTGATAAACAAAAAACTTTAAAAGGAGAAGTTTCCCTATCAGGAATAGGTCTTCATACAGGGAAAGAAGTGACCCTAACCATCAAACCTGCTAAGGAAAACATAGGCTATGTGTTCGTAAGAACAGACTTAGAGGGAAATCCACAAATAGAAGCGGATGCTAATTATGTGGTTTCTACTGATAGAGGAACTACATTAGAAAAATCAGGAGTTAAAATCTACACATGTGAGCATGTTTTGGCGGCATTAGTGGGGATGGATGTGGATAATGCTATCTTGGAGATGAATAATGCAGAACCTCCTATTATGGATGGCTCATCCAAGTTTTTTGTAGAAGCTATAGAGAAAGCAGGAGTGGTGGAGCAGGAGCAGCCGAGAGAGTATTTTGCTGTTACAGAGATTGTTAGTTTTACTGACCCACAGACTGGTTCTGAGATTACCATTATCCCGGCGGATACTTATGAAGTAACTACGATGGTGGATTTTGGGACTAATGTTTTAGGAACTCAGAATGCTGTTTTGAAGAATATTTCTGATTTCAAAAATGAAATTTCTTCTGCTAGAACATTTAGTTTTTTACATGAATTAGAAATGCTTTTGGATGCAGGTCTAATCAAAGGTGGAGATATTTCTAATGCGATTGTTTATGTAGATAAGGAATTGACTCCTGAAACAGCTGAAAAACTTAAAAAAGCTTTTGGAAAAGATGATGTTTCCATTCAGCCAAATGGAGTTTTGAATAACTTGACTTTAAACTATCCAAACGAGGCAGCTCGTCATAAATTATTGGATGTTATCGGTGACTTGGCATTGACAGGAGTGAGACTAAAAGGAAAGGTAATCGCTAATAAACCAGGACATTACATAAATACAGAGTTTGCTAAAAAACTAAATAAAATATACAAAGCTCAAAAGAAGAAAAATATTCCAAATTTTGATTTGAGCAAAGAGCCTATTTATGATATCAACGGCATCATGAGATTATTGCCGCACAGACCACCATTCTTGTTGATAGACAAGATTTTGGAGCTTTCTGATAATCATATCGTAGGGCTGAAAAATATCACAATGAACGAACCGTTCTTTGTAGGGCATTTCCCGAAAGAACCTGTGATGCCAGGAGTTTTACAGATAGAGGCAATGGCGCAGATTGGTGGAATTTTGGTGTTGTCAAGTGTCCCAGACCCAGAGAACTATTCTACATATTTTGTAAAAATAGATAATGTTAAATTCAAAAAGAAAGTAATCCCAGGGGATACACTTGTCTTTAAATTAGAGTTGTTAGCTCCTATCCGTAGAGGAATAGTGCATATGCAGGGGTATGGCTATGTAGGTGATAGTGTAGTGGTGGAAGCAGAACTAATGGCTCAAGTAGCAAAAACAAAAATAGACTAAATGATTCATCAGCTTACAGCAGTAGACCCAAGAGCGAAAATTGGACAAAATGTTACCGTAGACCCATTTACCACCATAGCAGCGGATGTGGAAATAGGGGAAGGAACATGGATAGGTTCTAATGTTACCATTATGAATGGAGCAAGAATTGGTAAGAACTGCAGAATTTTTCCAGGAACTGTCATTGCTGCGATACCACAAGATTTGAAGTTTGATGGAGAGGAATCACAAGTTATCATTGGTGATAATACGACCATTAGAGAATGCGTAACAGTTAATAGAGGAACCAAGGCTTTAGGATATACTAAAATTGGAAATAATTGTCTAATCATGGCTACATCTCATATTGCTCATGACTGTGTTGTCGGTGATAATGCCATTATAGTAAATGGATGCGCGATAGGTGGGCATGTGGAAATTGGCGATTATGCTATTATTGGTGGGCTGAGTGCTGTGCATCAGTTCTCACGAATAGGAAAACATGTAATCACAGCGGGAGGTTCTTTGGTTAGAAAAGATATTCCGCCTTATGTCAAAGTAGGAGGAGAACCGCCTGTTTATGCAGGAATCAACTCGGTTGGGCTTAGAAGAAGAGGAATTTCTAATGAGAAAATTTTGGAGATTCAGTCCATTTATAGAGTGATTTTCCAAATGGGAATGAATGTATCTCAAGCATTGGCATATGTAGAAAAAGAAGTATTGTCTACGCCAGAAAGAGACGAAATTGTGCAATTTATACAGTCATCTCAGAGAGGAATCATCAGAGGCGGCAGCACGAAAAAAGAGGAAGAAGATAATCAAGATTAAAAATAATTAGAATAAAAAATGGCAACAACAGCTGATATTAGAAAAGGACTTTGTATAGAGTTTAACCATGATATTTATAAGGTAATAGAATTCCTTCATGTAAAACCAGGGAAAGGTCCAGCTTTTGTAAGAACAAAATTGAAATCAGTAACGAATGGAAAAGTGTTAGACAATACTTTTTCTGCTGGGCATAAAATAGATGAAGTTAAAGTAATTACGCGTAAATTCCAGTATCTTTATGATGATGAAAATGGATATCATTTCATGAACAATGAAGATTTCTCTCAAATCTATCTAAATAAAGAAATGATAGAAAACGCTCAGTTTATGAAGGCTGGAGAGGAAATCACTGTAATTTTGAAAGAATCAGATGAAACGCCTCTTTCTGCTGAACTTCCTGCAACAGTATTTTTGGAAGTGACAGAAGCAGACCCAGGTGTGAAAGGAAACACAGCAACTAACGCCTTGAAAAACTGTATAGTAGAAACAGGCGCTAGAGTTTTGGTTCCGCTATTCATAGAGCCAGGAGATAAGATTAAAGTAAATACAGAAGACGGCTCTTATTTAGAGAGAGTTAAATAAATTTATATAACTACTATGAAATTTCCTAAAGTTCAGACATTAAAACAAATAGCAGAAATTATCGATGCTAAATACATTGGAGCAGATGATTTTCCTATTTCTGGAACGAACGAAATTCATAGAGTAAAATCGGGAGAGATTGTTTTTGTAAATCATCCTAAATATTATGAAAAGGCTTTAAATTCTGAGGCGACAGTTATTCTTATCGACAAAGAAGTGGATTGTCCACAGGGAAAGGCTCTTTTGGTTTCGGATGACCCTTTTAGAGATTTTAATAAAATCAATGCTCATTTTACTCCAATACAGACATTTAAAACTTGCGGAGAAAATGTGAAAATAGGGAAAAATAGCCAGATTCATTCTTCTGTAATCATAGGAAATGATGTGGAGATAGGCGAAGAATGTATCATCATGCCGAATGTAGTGATAGGTGATAGAACCAAGATAGGAAATCGCTGCATCATCCAGTCTGGGACGGTTCTTGGAGGAGATGCGTTTTATTACAGAAAACTGCCGACAGGCTACATCAAAATGCTTTCGGTAGGAAATGTAGTTTTGGAAGATGATGTGGAAATAGGAGCGAACTGCACCATAGACAGAGGTGTTACAGACACTACAATTATAGGAGAAGGAACAAAGATGGATAATCAAATCCAGATAGGACATGATACTATCATAGGGAAGAGATGTCTGATTGCGTCACAAGTTGGGATTGCGGGATGCTGTAATATAGGTGATGATGTTACCATCTGGGGGCAGGTAGGAGTTTCCTCGGACATTACAGTAGAAGATGGAGTGGTTATTTTGGCAACTTCAGGGGTTTCAAAAGATTTGAAAAAAGGTAAAACTTATTTCGGAGCACCAGCTGAGGAAGCCAAGGAATATTATAAAAAACAAGTAAAAATTACTCGATTGATACAAGGATAATAAAAAAATGTTACTTTTGTACTTTGAATTAGAAAAAAAATTGTTAAATAAAAATAAAAAATTATGAAAAAACTATTATTAGGAAGTTTTTTGGTGTTTTCAAGCCTTATGTCAGCACAGCTTTCTTTACAGTTGGAAAATACTAGAATAGGGGTGATAGGAGGACCTAACTATTCCAGAGTAAGAAATGCCCATAACCCTTCTGCGGCAAGATATTCATTCTATGGAGGGCTTTTAGCATTGATTCCATTAGATTTTGAAAATCAGTTTTATATTCAGCCGCAGGTAGAATATTTGTCAGCAGGAGAAAAAGGGGAAGGGTCTACAGTTTATGCGAACAACTATATCAGTGTTCCTATCTATTTTAAAGGATACTTTACAGAAGGAAGACATTCTTTATTTGCATTTGCAGGACCTAGATTTGCTTTCTTGCTTAATCAAAAAGTTGAGAATCCATCTAGCCCTCTTTATGTGAAAGAAAAGATGGGTAAAGCAAGAGGTTTCGATTTTGCTTTATCAGGAGGTGTAGGATATAGTATAAATAGAAAATTCGAGATACTTGCTCGTTATGATTTCGGTTTATCTAGTGTTTATCCAGACCTTGTGGAATCTTGGACAGGAAACCCGAATGTGTATAGAAAAAAATCTCAGCATATCTTGAGTGCAGGGGTAAGTTACATCTTTGGAGAATAATAAAAAGATAAAAATAAAAAAGCAATTCTAAAATAGAGTTGCTTTTTTGTTTTTTTAATAAGAAAATTAGTGTACATCTATCCCGTCAAAATATATTTCTGTAATAGCAGTGTCATTATATTTGCTTCCTTTGTAGACTTCTAATATTTCAAATTTTAAAATTAAATCTGTTCCGTTTTTGTTGTGACCGAGTGTTCCCACTGAGAAATATTGATCGGTTCGGCTGTCTTTTAAATTTAAAATTCCAAAAGGAGCATCATTTACATAGAGCTTTAATTTTTTTACGCGATTATTGTTTTTCCATGTTTCCTCGGATTTCATATATCCATTAGAAATAATAATTTCCGTAATTCTAGGGCTGTCATTTTTGAAATAATATTCTAAATATTCGCCGACGCCCTCATCTTTTTTGCCTTCTACCCAAGCGGTTTTGTAGCTCAAATCATTTGCAAATTCGGCTTTGTAAGAATCTCCAAGTGATGATGAAGCCTTTATTTTGTAATTTCCGCCACCGCAATACCAGCTGCATCCGCCATCAATTATATCCCAAGCGTTTTCTACTACTTCGCCATATTTTTCGAGGAGGATATTTAGCTCTTTTTGTTCCGAAGCTGTGGGAACTTTCTTTTGTAAAAGTTCATTTTGTCGGTTGATTTCCTTCTCTCTTTTTGCGCTGAGGTCAGGTTTTACTACTTTTTTAGGATAAAAATTTTTGATTTGGCTTTGTGCTGTTCCTCCACAGAGTAGGGCAAGAATTAGTAAATGTTTCATATTTAATATATTGGTTAAAAAAGTTCGCCTAAATTTTTTGGTTGTGATATGCCCAGATGTCGGTAGGCTTTTTCGGTAACTTCCCTTCCTCTCGGTGTTCGGATGATGAATCCTTCCTGAATGAGGTAGGGTTCATACACTTCTTCCAAGGTTTCGGCATTTTCTCCGATAGAAGTTGCCAGCGCAGATATTCCCACAGGTTTTCCTTTGAAATTTTCTATCATTACCCGCATGATTTTATTGTCCATGTCATCAAGTCCATATTCATCGACATTGAGTGAATTAAGGGCAAATTTAGCAATGTTAAGGTCAATCTCTCCATTACCTTTTATCTCCGCAAAATCTCTCACTCGGCGGAGCAGGGCGTTGGCTATTCTCGGTGTTCCTCGGCTTCTTCGTGCGATTTCAAGGGCGGCATCTTCATAAATAGGAACGCCCAAAACCCTCGCGCTTCGTTCGATAATCATACCCAAAAGCTCCACATTATAGTATTCCAATCGGCTTTGAATCCCAAATCTCGCTAGCATAGGCTTGGTAAGCATTCCGCTTCGGGTCGTCGCTCCAATTAGGGTAAATGGATTTAGCCCAATCTGAACAGAACGAGCATTAGGGCCAGTTTCGAGCATGATGTCGATTTTAAAATCCTCCATCGCGGAATATAGATATTCCTCTACAATAGGCGATAAACGATGAATTTCATCAATGAAAAGAACATCATTTTCCTCCAAATTGGTTAAAATTCCTGCCAGACTGCCGGGTTTGTCCAGCACAGGGCCGGAGGTTACTTTGCAGTTTACGCCCAGTTCGTTGGCGATGATATGCGAAAGTGTGGTTTTCCCAAGCCCAGGAGGCCCGTGCAGAAGCGTGTGGTCTAATGCTGTTCCTCTGTTTTTGGCAGCGGCAACGAACACTTCTAGGTTGTCCAATGTTTTTCTCTGTCCTGCAAAATCTTTGAAACTCTGCGGACGGATCTTTTCCTCTTGTAAAAGTTCTTCGGAGGAGAAATTCTCTTTATCTGGATGCAAAAAATCAGGCATTTCTAATCTATTTGAGAACCAAAGATAAAGATTTTTTTGACCAAGTAGTAAATTAAATCATTGTTTAAATTTAAACGATATTAGATTTATTAAATTTAATTTGGTTTTAATTATTTTATGTAATTCCATCTTCCCTCTTATCAGATCAA
>CAUSFO010000022.1:0-21488 GCA_963530895.1 uncultured Flavobacteriaceae bacterium
AGGCTGTATGCCGTGGCTGATGAAGAGGGACTACTTTCGCTGGACTTTGAAGATAGTAAATACACAGAGAAAAACATTAATTCTTTCAAAAACTGCATCCACGAGAGCAATTCTATCTTGGATTTAGCCGAAAAAGAATTAAATCTTTATTTCAATGGAAAACTGAAAAAGTTCTCCGTTCCTGTAAAATTTTCGGGAACAGAATTCCAGCAGAGAGTCTGGGAAGAACTGCTGAAAATCCCTTTCGGAGAGACCATTTCCTACCAAGAACAAGCCCAAAGGCTCGGTAATCCAAAAGCTGTGAGAGCCGTAGCCAACGCCAACAGCAGGAACAAAATATCCATCATCATTCCCTGCCATAGAGTCATCGGGAAGGACAAGAAACTGACAGGCTACGCTGGCGGGCTCGACAAGAAAGAATTTCTGCTAAATTTAGAAAAACAAAACCAAATTTAGTTTTTCATCCATTTCCAAAGTTCTTTCAGGGTGACTTTATTTCCATACATCAGGATTCCCACTCGGTAGATTTTGGAAGCGATGAAAATCATTCCCAGCGTAGAAACCAGCAAAATCCCAATGGACAGCACCAGCTCCCATACAGGAACATCGAACGGTATTCTCGCCAGCATCGCAATCGGTGAAGTGAAAGGTATCATAGACAACCAAAAACTCATCGGGCCGTCTGGATTATTCATTATCGTGATACTGCCGTAAAACCCAAGCATCATCGGTAAAATCGCAAACAATGTAAACTGCTGAGTCTCAGTCTCGTTATCCACCGCAGAGCCGATCGCCGCATACATCGCACTATAAAACAAATATCCCAATAAGAAATAAATAACAAACACAAAGAGAATCAGCCCGTAATTTATCTGCGAAAGAGCCGATAAAACCATCTGCACTTCGGCTACGCCACTCACCATTCCTACATTTGATGAACCAAGAGTCATCACAGAAGCAAATATCATCACTACCCATACCCCGAACTGCACCAAAGCCACTCCTGTAACGCCCAAAATTTTCCCCATCATCAGCTCAAAAGGCTTCACCGAAGAAATCAGAATTTCCACTACTCTATTGTTTTTTTCCTCCAAAACGCTTCGCATCACACGGATGCCATACATCATGATGAAAGTAAATACGCAGTACATCAGGAACATACTCAGTCCAGATTTCACGCCGACTAGGAAACTATCCTGTTTCTTTTCTTTCTCTAAAATATTGACTACATGAAGATTAACTCCCTTGTTCAAATCCTCTATCTGCGCAGTGCTGATTCCTAATGCATTGATTTTCTCTGCTTTGATGATTTCCGAAATATTTCCTGCAATATTTTTTCTCGCCTCGTTGCTGAGGTTTTTATTGGTCAAAATTTCTATACTGTTTTCCAGCTCATGGATTTCTTTTTTAGGAATAATCATGACCGCGTTCATTTCCTCCGTAGTTTCCAAAGCCTTTATCAAAGATTTCTCTGTCTCCTCCGAAGAAAAAACATAACGAATATTTTGATCTGATTTCAGCCTGTCTTTGAACAGACCGCTTTTGTCGATGACACTTATCTGCATCTGCGTTTCATTCGCCTGAAACATCAGCGAAACCACACCTCCAAAAACAATAATCAGAAGCGGCGTGAGAAGGGTAAGAATGATGAAAGATTTCTTTTTTACTTGGGTAAAAAACTCTCTTTTAGCGATTAGGATTATATTTTTCATTTGTTTTTCGGTATTAGTTTATATTCCTTTTACTGCGGCGATGAACACCTCGTTCATCGTTGGGATTTTTTCCTTAAATTCTACAATTTTCCCAATATTTAGAAGCTCTTGGAGGAGTTCTCTCTGGCTCATGCTGTTTTTTATTTCAAAACGAATAAGATTTTCATCCTGTTTTTCATTAAAAAGTTCATTTTTAGTTTTAAATGAATTAAATGCATCCAGACCCGCCTCCGAAAGGACAATTTCAAATAAATTCTGCTTAAATTTCTCTTTCACTTCCGAAATTCTGCCATCCAAAACCTTTCGCGACTGATGAACCAAAGCCACAGAATCACAGAGTTCCTCCACGCTTTCCATCCGGTGGGTGGAGAGAATGATGGTTGTCCCTTGCGCCTTTAAATCCAAAATCTGGTCTTTTATAAGGTTGGCATTCACAGGGTCAAATCCCGAAAACGGCTCATCTAAAATCAGCAGTTTCGGACGGTGCAGCACTGTTACTACGAATTGTATTTTCTGCGCCATTCCCTTGGACAGCTCGGAGAGTTTTTTCTTCCACCACTGGTCTATTTCTAGTTTTTCAAACCAATGTTTGGACTCTGCAAGTATGTCATTTTTAGACATTCCTTTCAGCTCACCGAAATACATCAGCTGGTCGCCTATTGTCATATTTTTATACAGACCTCTCTCCTCTGGCATGTATCCCACCTCACGGATATGATTGATTTCCAAAGGTTTGTCATTAATGAATATTTCTCCGCTGTCTGGCTTGGTAATCTGATTGATAATTCTGATGAATGAAGTTTTCCCTGCGCCATTAGGGCCAAGAAGCCCATAAATACTGCCTTGTGGAACTTCTATGCTAAAATCCTGCAAGGCGATTTTTTTGCCTGCATCGTAGGTTTTAGTGATGTTTTTTGCTTTCAGCATTGGTTTTGATTTTCTGAATTAGTATTATTTTTTTCGTTTTGTTACAAAATAAACAAATCTTTTTCTAAATATTATAAACTTATTAATGCTTAAATTTGAGAAAATTTTTTGAAATGAAGAAAAATTTAGCTTTCGGAGAAAAAAACTACAACTATTATGGTGCTTATCTAAAACAAAAATTCAATGGGCAGAAGGTCTATAAAGTCATTGTAGATGCTGGTTTTACCTGTCCCAATCGTGACGGTTCGAAGGGATATGGCGGCTGTTCCTACTGTAATGTGGAGTCCTTCACACCTGTACCAAAGGATTTGGAAAACTTCCGAGAGCAGCTGAACCACGGGATGAAAAACGCCATAGAAAGCTATAAAGCCGAGAAATTCATCATTTATTTTCAGCCAAATTCTAATACTTATGCTTCGGTTGATGAACTAAAAATGCTGTACGATGAAGCCCTGAAAATAAACACCGAAAACATCGTAGGGCTGTCCGTGGGAACACGCCCAGACTGCATAGACAGCGAGAAAATAAGACTTCTGGAAAGCTACTGCGAGCGTGGTTTGGAGGTGGATTTGGAGCTAGGAATAGAGTCCATTCACAATTCTACCCTTGCGGAAATCAACCGCGGATGCACACACCAAGATTTCGAAAAAGCAATGGAACTGCTGAAAAACACGCCACTGAATGTCTGTGTGCATTGTATTTTGGGGCTGCCGAACGAATCGCGGGAAATGATTTTGCAATATGCCGAGGAAATCAATAAATATCCACAAATAAAATTCGTGAAATTTCATAATCTACACATTGTCAAAGGTTCTATCATGGGCGTAAAATACAAAAGAGAACCTTTCAAACTTTTCACTTTGGAAGAATATATCGATTTGCTATGCGAACTGCTTCCACTGCTTCGCCCTGATATCGTGATACAAAGGCTTTTCGCTGTGTCTGATACCGAAATGCTCATCGCACCCAAATGGGGACTAAAGAAAAACCAGATACAAAGCCTCATTGAAAAAGAATTAGAGAAAAGAGGCGTTGTGCAGGGAGCTTTGTTTCAATAAGTTTAATCTTGTTCTTTCTCTATGAATTTAATGCTTTTATATATCGCAGACAAATACCTCTATACCTTTTTGTAAAAGAGTTTCCTCTATGGTTTTCTCTATCTCATCCCAAGAGCCTCCTGCCAATCCACAGCCTATGCGGGGCATTTGAACTTTTGCGTTTATTTTTTGAGCAAACTCTGCCACTTGCTGTAAACCTTCTTTTACGGCTTCATAACGAATAGGAGGATTTCCATTTTCATCTTTATATATTTTATGCTGACCGATGATATTGGCAACCCACACATTTTCCTCTACAGCCACGAACTGAACAGCTCCCAAAGCAAAACCTTCACCTTCTTTATACCATTGTTTATATTGTTTCGCAGGTTCTTTCCATCGTTTAGAAATTGCCAATACAAAACCTCTTCCCCAAGCCCCTATATCGTTGCAAATATGAGAGATAATGATGTTACCCCCAGTCTGTGGTATGGTAGCATCTGCTTTTAAATAATTTATCATTGTTTTAAATATTTTATAACTTACAAATCATTATATAATCTTCTTCATTGGTCTTAATGATTTCAAAACCTAACTTTAAATACATCTTGGAAGCATAATTGGCTTCTTGCAGTTCAGGCTGTTGGATAATGCTCTTCTCAGGGGGTGTTACGCCTTCAGGAATAAAAATAGCATCGTAAAGAAAATCATCTAAAAAGATATATTCACCAGAAACGATGGGTCTTATTTTCATGTTTTTATTCATTGTTATTAAGTCTTTATGCGCTCCTATAAGCATTTGTAACTGCTCTATCCACCAGCCAATAAAGTCCTATAGTAGAATAAAATACTGACAAGCAGCACCACAAAAGTAATTATAGAGATTGTAAATTCCGTTGTTCTCTTTTTAATTCTCTTTCGCATAGTATTCTGATACATGAAATTGATTCTTATATGCGTGATAATCTGATAGATAAAAAACAAAGAAAACAATACATAAGCCGTGATAAAAATTCCTCCACAAATAATTTCCACCAAAGTTGAATTATAAAAACTGGAATAAAAAAGATTGGTAACTACTATAATTGGCGCAAGGATAACACACAGCAAACACCAAATACTAAAGTATAGTGAGTAATTTCTTCTCATTTTGGTAATTTTA
This sequence comes from uncultured Flavobacteriaceae bacterium, assembly GCA_963530895.1. Lineage (GTDB taxonomy): Bacteria > Bacteroidota > Bacteroidia > Flavobacteriales > Weeksellaceae > JABCPE02. The sequence goes on from CAUSFO010000022.1 coordinate 4,839, forward strand.
TAATACTACAAATATAGTGATTAGTAAGAACTTTTTTAGCAAAAACAAAAATCCCACTTCAAAAGAGTGGGATTTATTGTCAATTTTTATGCTTACAAATCTTAAGCCTGAGCGTTGTTTCCTCCTAATACGAAAGGCTCAACTTCTTTGATTTCTCCAAACTGTTGTTCGTAGCTTTGGATATTTTGCTGAAGAGCTGCAAGAACTCTCTTTGCGTGAAGTGGAGCTAAGATAACTCTACTTCTTACCTGAGCCTGCTGAACTCCTGGCATGATTTGAATAAAATCTAAAACAAATTCTGATGGAGAGTGGTTTACTAATGCCAAGTTAGCATATGCGCCAGCTGCTACCATTTCGTTTAATTGAATGTTAATGTTGTTTGGGTCTTGGTTTTGATTATTGTCCATTTTTATTTTATTTTTTATTGGTTAATATTATTATTAAAATTCGAGGTGTGAAGATATTAAATTTATTTCAAACCTCAAATTTTAATTTTGCTTATTTTTATTTAATATCTTCAAACTCTCTATTAGAACCTACGATGATGTTCTGGTAGTCTTTCAGACCTGTACCCGCAGGGATTCTGTGTCCTACGATTACATTTTCTTTCAGACCGTTCAGCTCATCTACTTTTCCAGAAACAGCTGCTTCGTTTAGTACCTTCGTAGTTTCCTGGAATGATGCCGCAGACATGAATGATTTTGTCTGAAGAGCTGCTCTCGTAATACCCTGAAGTACTGGATTTGCAGTCGCTGTAAGCGCTTCTCTCACTTGTACCAATTGTAAATCTTCTCTCTTCAGTTTAGAGTTTTCATCTCTCAGCTCTCTAGCTGTAATCATCTGTCCTGGTTTCAATTCTTTAGAATCTCCTGCATCTACCACTACTTTCAGTCCGAATACTCTGTCGTTTTCTTCGATGAAATCTAGTTTGTGCTCTAGGCTTCCTTCTAAGAACTGAGTATCTCCTGCATCTACGATTTCCACTTTTGTCATCATCTGTCTTACGATAATTTCAAAGTGTTTGTCATCGATTTTCACCCCTTGAAGACGGTATACCTCTTGGATTTCGTTCACGATGTATTCCTGAACCGCAGTAGGCCCTTTGATTGCTAGGATATCATCTGGTGTAATCGCTCCATCAGAAAGCGGATCTCCTGCTCTCACGAAGTCATTTTCCTGAACGATAATCTGGCTAGAAAGTTTCACTAGATATTTTCTAATTTCTCCTGTTCTAGACTCTACAATAAGCTCTCTGTTACCACGCTTGATTTTTCCGTAAGATACCACACCATCTATCTCTGTTACTACAGCTGGGTTAGAAGGGTTTCTCGCTTCGAACAATTCGGTAACTCTCGGTAGACCTCCGGTGATATCCCCTGCTTTTGCAGATTTTCTAGGGATTTTTATCAAGATTTTACCAGCTTTGATTTTTTCTCCGTCATTTACCATCAAGTGAGCTCCCACTGGCAGGTTGTAAGCTTTTTGCTCTACACCTTTAGAATCTACCACTCTCAATGTAGGAACGGCTTTTTTGTCTCTTGATTCGGAAATGACTTTCTCCTCGAAACCTGTCTGCTCGTCTATTTCCAATTGGAAAGTTCTACCTTGGATGATATCTTCGTATTCTATCTTACCTGTAGTTTCCGCGATGATAACGGCGTTATATGGATCCCATTTACAGATGAGGTCTCCTTTTTTCACTTTATCACCTGGCTTCACAGAAAGAACCGCACCATAAGGGATATTTGCCACCATGATAGGCGTTCTTGCTTCATTATCAGCTACTAAACGGAATTCCGTAGAACGAGATACAACCACTTCGGTTTTGTTTCCGTTTTCATCTTCTGATGTGATAGTTCTTACCTCATCCATTTCTACGATACCATCTCTTCTCGCTGTGATGGAAGGATTTACAGAGACATTCCCCGCAGTACCCCCTTGGTGGAAGGTTCTCAGTGTCAGCTGTGTACCTGGCTCCCCGATAGACTGCGCTGCGATAACTCCCACAGCTTCACCCATGTGAATCATCTTACCAGTTGCCAAGTTTCTACCATAACATCTCGCACAGATACCTTTTTTAGCCTCACAGCTTAGTGGAGAACGAACCTCTACTGTCTCGATTCCAGCATCTTCTATTTTCTTCGCTAAAGCTTCGCTGATAATCTGGTCTGCAGCTACGATAAGTTCATCTGTTTCTGGATCATATACATCATGTAGAGAAACTCTACCCAAAATTCTTTCGGAAAGTTTTTCTACAATTTCGTCATTTTTCTTCAATGGAGAAACTTCTACTCCTCTCAGTGTACCACAGTCATCTTCTGTAATAATCACATCCTGAGCCACATCCACAAGTCTTCTTGTCAAATATCCTGCATCGGCAGTCTTAAGCGCCGTATCCGCAAGACCTTTTCTCGCCCCGTGGGTAGAGATAAAGTATTCCAAGATAGAAAGACCTTCTTTAAAGTTGGCTACAATCGGGTTTTCGATGATCTCCGCTCCTGTAGAACCAGCTTTCTGAGGTTTTGCCATCAAACCACGCATACCAGAGAGCTGACGAATCTGTTCTTTAGATCCCCTCGCTCCAGAGTCTAGCATCATATAAACAGAGTTAAATCCACCTTGGTCGGTTTTCATTCTGCTCATAATCATCTCTGTAAGACCCGCGTTGGTATTTGTCCAAACATCGATAACCTGGTTATATCTCTCCGTATCGGTGATAAGCCCCATGTTATAGTTGTCCTTGATGCCATCCACAGTTTCCACCGCCTGAGCGATCATTTGTTTTTTCTCCTCTGGAACTACGATATCCGCTAAGCTAAATGAAAGTCCTCCTTTGAAGGCGTTCATATAACCAAGGTTTTTCATATCGTCCAAGAATTTCACTGTAGTAGGGAAATCTGTCTCCGCAAGGATAGTACTGATGACATCTCTCAGCGATTTTTTAGTCAATAATGTATCTATATATCCTACTTCTTTCGGTACAATTTGGTTAAACAAAATTCTACCTACTGTAGTTGGGATAAGTTTCGTTACAAGTTCTCCGTTTTCTTTCAAAGTCAAACGGCATTTTACTTTCGCATTCAGTGATGCTTTTCCCTCTGCATAGGCTATTTCCGCCTCTTCTGGAGAGTAGAATACTAGGCCTTCACCTTTCACTTTATAATCATTGGTAGAGTGAGCTTCTTTCGTCATGAAATAAAGCCCCAATACCATGTCCTGAGAAGGGACAGTGATAGGCGAACCATTCGCAGGGTTCAAGATATTCTGAGAACCAAGCATCAATAATTGTGCTTCCAAGATAGCCTCTGGACCTAGTGGTAAGTGTACCGCCATCTGGTCACCGTCGAAATCGGCGTTGAAGGCTGTCGTTACCAACGGGTGAAGCTGGATAGCTTTCCCCTCGATCATCTTAGGCTGGAATGCCTGAATACCAAGTCTGTGAAGTGTAGGCGCACGGTTCAGAAGAACTGGGTGTCCTTTCATAACATTCTCCAAAATATCATATACAACAGGTTCTTTTCTGTCGATAATTCTCTTCGCAGATTTTACCGTTTTTACGATTCCTCTTTCTATCAATTTTCTGATAATGAACGGCTTATAAAGCTCTGCCGCCATATCCTTAGGGATACCGCACTCATGAAGCTGAAGCTCTGGCCCTACGACAATAACCGAACGCGCAGAGTAGTCCACCCTCTTACCTAACAAGTTCTGACGGAAACGCCCTTGTTTTCCTTTCAATGAATCAGAAAGTGATTTCAGTGGTCTGTTTGATTCAGATTTTACAGCTGAAGATTTTCTTGTGTTATCAAACAATGAATCTACCGCCTCCTGAAGCATACGCTTCTCGTTTCTCAAGATAACCTCTGGAGCTTTGATTTCCATCAATCTCTTCAAACGGTTATTTCTGATGATTACTCTTCGGTAAAGGTCATTCAGGTCCGAAGTAGCGAAACGACCACCATCAAGCGGAACTAGAGGTCTAAGCTCTGGCGGCGTAACAGGAAGCACACGCATCACCATCCACTCTGGGCGGTTTATCATTCTCGTGTTCGCTCCTCTCAATGCTTCCACCACAGAAAGCCTTTTCAGCGCCTCTGTTCTTCTTTGTTTAGATGTTTCGTTATGAGCCTTGTGTCTCAAATCATAAGAAAGCTCATCAAGGTCTATTCTCTTCAATAAATCTTCGATAGCCTCAGCCCCCATTTTCGCAATGAATTTATTTGGGTCTGAATCATCAAGATACTGGTTTTCAGCAGGAATAGAATCTAATACATCTAGATATTCTTCCTCTGTAAGGAATTCCATTTCATCAAAGTCAGAACCATCTGCTTTTTTCGCAATCCCCTGCTGGATAACTACATATCTTTCGTAATAGATAATCATATCCAACTTCTTAGAAGGCAATCCAAGAAGATATCCGATTTTATTCGGAAGGGAACGGAAATACCAGATGTGTGCGATAGGAACCACCAAGTTGATGTGTCCTATACGCTCTCTTCGTACTTTTTTCTCGGTAACTTCTACCCCGCATCGGTCGCAGACTATACCTTTATATCTTATTCTCTTATACTTACCACAAGCACATTCATAGTCCTTTACAGGTCCAAAGATTTTCTCACAAAACAGACCATCTCTCTCTGGTTTGTGCGTTCTATAGTTGATAGTTTCAGGCTTTAGAACCTCTCCTTTGGATTCTTGGAGAATAGATTCTGGTGATGCTAAACCTATCGTGATTTTGCTAAATCTACTTGTTTTATTTTTATTTGACATTTTTATTTTTTTTAGATTAAAAGAACTTTAAGCCATAATACAATCTGAGTTTCTGTACCTCATTTTATCTATTATTCTTCAAGTCTTACATCAAGTCCAAGACCTTGTAACTCGTGCAGCAATACATTGAATGATTCTGGGATACCTGGTTCTGGCATCGATTCACCTTTTGCGATTGCTTCATAAGTTTTCGCTCTACCCATAACATCATCAGACTTCACAGTCAAGATTTCTCTTAGGATGTTAGACGCTCCGAACGCCTCAAGAGCCCAAACCTCCATCTCTCCGAAACGCTGACCACCAAACTGTGCCTTACCACCGAGTGGCTGCTGTGTGATAAGAGAGTAAGGACCAATAGAACGAGCGTGCATCTTATCATCTACCATGTGTCCTAGTTTCAGCATGTAGATAACTCCCACAGTAGCTGGCTGAGTAAATCTCTCCCCTGTTCCTCCATCATACAGATATGTATTTCCGTATTTAGGAAGACCAGCTTGGTCTGTGTATTCTGTAATCTGATCTAGACTTGCTCCATCAAAGATAGGGGTCGCAAATTTCAATCCTAATTTTTTACCTGCCCATCCAAGAACTGTTTCGTAAATCTGACCAATGTTCATACGCGAAGGTACCCCTAGTGGGTTTAGTACAATGTCCACTGGTGTTCCATCTTCCAAGAAAGGCATATCTTCCTGACGAACGATTCTAGAAACAATACCCTTGTTACCGTGTCGTCCTGCCATTTTATCCCCTACATTCAGCTTTCTCTTCTTAGCGATATAAACTTTAGCTAATTTAATGATTCCCGTAGGAAGCTCATCCCCAATAGAAATTGTGAATTTCTCTCTGTTTTTAACTCCTTGTAAATCATTAAACTTGATTTTATAATTGTTAATCAAGGTATTTACCAATGCATTTTTCTCCTCATCTGCAGTCCAGTCAGCACCGCTCACGGTGTTGTAGTCCTCTATGCTAGACAAGAGTTTCATCGTAAATTTACCTTTTCCGATAATCTCCTCTCCAAGGTCATTTTTAACTCCTTGTGAAGCCTCTCCACCTACGATAGCATTTAGTTTTTCAAGCAAAGTATTTCTAAGGCTGTCAAACTCCTTTTGGAATTTGTTTTCTACCTCTTCTAATTTTAGTTTTTCTTCGCTTCTTTTCTTTCTATCTTTGATGTTTCTAGAGAATAGTTTTTTATCAACCACTACCCCTCTCAATGAAGAATCAGCTTTCAGTGAAGCATCTTTCACATCACCTGCTTTGTCTCCAAAGATAGCTCTCAATAGTTTTTCTTCTGGTGTAGGGTCAGACTCTCCTTTTGGAGTAATTTTCCCGATAAGAATGTCGCCAGGTTTTACCTCTGCTCCGATTCTAATCATACCATTTTCATCAAGGTCTTTGGTAGCTTCCTCTGATACATTCGGGATATCTGCTGTAAGCTCTTCCATACCAAGTTTAGTATCACGAACTTCCAAAGAATATTCATCTATGTGGATAGAAGTAAACCAGTCCTCACGAACTACTTTTTCATTGATTACGATAGCATCCTCGAAGTTATACCCTTTCCACGGCATGAACGCTACCACTAGGTTTCTACCCAATGCCAATTCACCGTTTTCAGTAGCATAACCTTCACAAAGAACTTGACCTTTTTCCACCTTATCTCCTACTCTCACGATAGGTTTCAAAGTGATTGTAGTAGATTGGTTGGTTTTTCTAAATTTAGTTAAATGATAAGTTTTAGTAGCAGATTCGAAAGAAACCAAATCTTCATTCTCTGTTCTTTCGTATTTGATAACGATTTTATCTGCATCTACATATTCCACTTCTCCTTTTCCTTCAGCATTTATCAATACTCTAGAGTCTTTTGCTACTTGTCTCTCTAGTCCAGTTCCTACAATAGGAGCTTCTGGTCTTAGTAGCGGTACCGCCTGACGCATCATGTTTGATCCCATCAATGCACGGTTCGCATCATCATGCTCCAAGAACGGAATTAGAGATGCAGAAATACCAGAAATCTGGTTTGGCGCGATATCTATCAAATCTACCTGTTCTGGCTCTACCACTGGATAATCTCCATCCAAACGGGCGATAACTCTCTCTGTCAAGATAGTTCCATCTTCTTTAATGTCGATATTAGCCTGTGCGATGATTTTTGATTCCTCATCTTCTGCATTCAGATATATAGGAGCAGAATTGTAGTCTACTTTTCCGTTTTCTACTTTTCTATAAGGTGTTTCTATGAAACCTAAATTATTGATTTTAGCATAACATCCCAAAGAAGAAATCAAACCAATGTTTGGCCCTTCTGGTGTCTCAATAGGACAAATTCTTCCGTAGTGCGTATGGTGGACATCTCGCACCTCGAAACCAGCTCTTTCTCTAGAAAGACCACCAGGCCCTAGTGCAGAAAGTCTTCGCTTGTGAGTAACCTCAGAAAGTGGGTTCGTTTGGTCCATGAACTGAGACAACTGGTTGGTTCCGAAGAATGAATTAACCACAGAAGTCAATGTCTTAGCATTAACCAAATCCAATGGTGTAAATATCTCATTATCACGAACATTCATTCTTTCTTTAATCGTTCTAGCGATTCTAGAAAGTCCCACTCCGAACTGACCAGCTAGCTGCTCTCCAACAGTTTTAATTCTTCTGTTAGAAAGGTGGTCTATATCATCCACTTCTGCTTTAGAGTTAGCCAGTTCTATCAAGTGACGAACGATAGCGATAATATCCTCTTTCGTAAGAACCTCGGTTTCAACAGGAATATTTAAGTCTAATTTTTTATTTAATCTATATCTACCTACCTCTCCCAAAGAATATCTCTGCTCTGAGAAGAACAAGTTTTCAATGATTTTTCTAGCTGTTTCTTCATCTGGCGGATCTGCATTTCTCAACTGACGATAGATGTACTCCACAGCCTCTTTTTCAGAGTTTGTAGGGTCTTTTTGTAATGTATTTTGGATGATAGAGAACTCGTTGCTGTTTTCGTTATGCAACAAGATAGTTTTCACTCCTGAATCAAGAATTAAATCCAAATGCTCTTTTTCAAGAATAGTCTCTCTATCAAGGATAATTTCGTTTCTTTCGATAGAAACCACCTCTCCTGTATCTTCATCTACAAAGTCCTCAAACCAAGTATTTAGAACTCTGGCAGCCAAAGTTCTTCCTTCTACTTTTTTCAAGTTAGCTTTGTTCACTTTTACTTCTTCTGCTAAGTCAAAAATCTGAAGAATATCCTTATCAGATTCATATCCAATAGCTCTCAATAAAGTTGTAAAAGGCAATTTTTTCTTACGGTCAATATATGCATACATCACATTATTGATATCCGTAGTAAATTCCATCCAAGACCCTTTAAATGGGATAATTCTTGAATAGTAAAGTTTAGTTCCGTTAGCATGATAAGTCTGCCCAAAGAATACCCCTGGCGAACGGTGAAGCTGTGTAACAACCACCCTTTCTGCTCCGTTGATAATGAACGACCCAGAAGGCGTCATGTATGGAACTGGCCCTAGATACACATCTTGGATAACTGTTTCAAAATCCTCATGCTCTGGGTCTGTACAATATAATTTAAGCCTTGCTTTTAGTGGAACGCTATATGTAAGTCCTCTCTCGATACATTCATCGATAGAATAACGAGGAGAATCTATCATATAATCTAAAAATTCCAAAACAAATTGGTTTCTAGAATCTGTAATTGGGAAATTTTCCTGAAAAGTCTTATATAGACCTTCCTTTTTTCTGTCCTCAGGCAATGTATCCAGCTGGAAAAACTCTTTGAATGATTCCACCTGAATATCCAAGAAATCAGGAACTTCTACTCCTTTTGCAGAAGCAAAATTAATCCTTTGATTTCCCTGAGTGTCTTTCATCGTTTTTGATTTGCTCATAAAAAACTCTAAGAATGTTAGTAAAATATTTTGTTCACAGAAAAATATCAGAAAAGAACCAAATCAAGAAATGATGACAATGAAAGATTTTGTATCCACGCTATCAGAAACACCCTTCCCATCATCATCCTAAAAATCAGCCTTTTCTAACTGCAACACTGGTATATCTTTTCACAGCGTAGTGCAAAATATTTTTCCCATCCCGCCATTTTTCAGTTACACACATGCACAAAATACGAAATCCCCTATACAACACTGTATAAGAGTCATTCTATTTCTATGCATGTCTATAAATTTTCCAATAGCGTAAAATGGTCTGCAAATATAATTATTTTTCATGAAATATTTAATGAAAAATCCAAGTTAATTTTAGTTAAATTCATAACTTACTGATAATCAGTGCTTGTTAGACTTAAAATAAAATCACAGATTTATGAGAAATTTCACATAGAAAAAGATATTTTTTAAACAAAAAATTGTACTTTTGCACTTTAAAAATTTTCAGGAAAATGAATGTTACGAGAACTAACCACGATGATGTAAGTGCTTTACTTACAATTACACTGAATAAATCAGATTACAAGGAAAAAGTAGATGATGCACTAAACTCTTATGCTAAAAGAGCAACTATACCTGGCTTCAGAAAAGGGAAAGCGCCTATGAGCCTTATCAAAAAACAATATGAAGAAGCCGTTACATTAGAAGAAATCAACAGAAAGATTTCTGAGTCTTTGGACAAATATGTTGCTGATAACAACATAAGACTTCTAGGACAGCCTATTCCACAGGATACACAGGCATTGGATTTCAATGCTGAGGAGGTTTCTGTAAGTTTTGAAATTGGTTTCGAGCCAGAATTTGAAATTGATTTATCTAAATACGCTGCTGAATACTACGAAGTAGAAGCTACAGACAAAGAAGTAATGAAGAGCGTAGGAAATATGCAAAAAAGATTTGCAGAAAAAGTTGTGAAAGACAAAGCAACTAAAAATTCTCATATCAACTTTGAAGTTACTGAAATCGTGGAAGGTGATGCAAAACCTGTACACAAACCTAAATATCTTTCTGCAACAGAAGAAAACACTGCGATTTTCCCTATTATAAAAGGGCTAAAAGTAGGTGAAACTAAAGAAATCTCTGCAGAAGAATTAAAAGCAAACGACAACGAACTTGCGAGAGAGCTAGGTTTCCATGATATAGAAATCACACATTTAGGAAATGAAAAATTCCAAGTGAAAGTTCAGGAAATTTTTGAATTAAAAGATGCTGAGCTTAACCAAGAATTATTCGATAAAGTTTACGGAAAAGACGAAATAAAATCTGAAGAAGAACTAAAAGCAAGAGTAAAATCTGAATTAGACGATTTCTTCAAACAAAATTCTGAAGCTGTATTTGTAAGCAAAGTTTTAGAACAAATCTACAAAGAAGATTTCCTAAAAATCCCAGAAGCATTCCTTGTAAAATGGGTAATGTATTCTAATCCAGAAATCACTGAAGAAGACAGAGCGAAACAAATCATAGAAAACGAGAAATCTGCTCTAATCGCTCAGATGGTAGAAAACAAACTAAGAGTTTCTAATGATATTCAGTATGATTTCGAAGAAGTATTGGAGCACGCTAAACTTTCTTTCAGAAATCAGCTGATGTCTCACGGAGTACACCACATCGGTGACCAAGAGCTACACAGATATGTGCTAGAAATGCTGAGAGACAGAGAGCAAATGAGAAGATATTCTTCTGAAGTTCTTTTAATCAAAATCAGAAGTGTGGTTTTAGAAAAAGCTAAAAAAACAGAAAAGAAAATCTCTTATGATGAGTTCATGAAAGAAATTCAAACTAAATCTAAAAAAGAAGATTAATAAATCTAACTAAAAAATGCGGTTCTTTTCAAAACCGCATTTTTTTTATAATTTTAAAATAAACCCACATGCCGAGACCCACTTCTAAAACTGAACTTCTCCAGCTGAGCAAAGAAAAATTCATAAACTTGATAGATTTTGTTTCTGTTCAGGAAAATCCCAACAAAGAATTCAGTGGAAATACCATGAATAGAAATATCCGTGATATTTTGGGACATCTCCACCACTGGCATGAAATGTTTCTAAATTGGTACAAAACAGGCATGCAAGGCGAAAAACCTGCCATTCCCAAAGAAGGCTACACTTTTGCTGATACACCGAAACTCAACCGAGAAATTTGGGAAAGCTGTCAGAATATTTCACTTGATGAAGTCCTTATTTTATTCCAAAAATCATTTGAAAAAGTATTTTCCATCATAGAAAAACATACCGATGAAGAGCTTTTCACCAAGAAAAAATACAAATGGACAGGTTCTACTTCGCTAGGGTCTTACCTTATTTCGGCAACTTCCAGCCATTATGACTGGGCTTTAAAGCTAATGAAAAAAGGATTAAAATAGCTTATCTTTAATGTAACAAAAAAAGCCTATTCAATAATAGGCTTTTTATTTTTATTTGTAAGGATTCTTCCAGAAAGGTATGTCTCCATTTCGTAATAAGTCTCCATACAAGTTTATTACGATATCTACATAACCTTTGTTGTTTGGTCCTCCTCTATATGTCATATTACTATCGTGGCTGAATCCTATCACATGCCCAAATTCATGAGACCAACATTCAAAGGCCCAACGGCTAAGCTGATTATAATAATCATCATATGTCAAGAAACGCTCGTGTATACCAAAAGCACTTCCCCCACCTAATCCATCTACCCCAGTAGTTACCCCAATAACCTGTCTTGGAACCGAAAGCATACTCTGATAAACCGCCTCTCTGTTTATAGGTTTTTTACCATTATCATAGAGTACATGTGGGAAATCCATAAATCTAGTTCTAAATTTCTCACTACTATATAGATAAGCCATATTAGCAAGTATAGGTAAATATTGGCGAATATGTTCAGCTGTCGTTGTACCCCAGTTTCCTGTACCATATTTACCAAAACTAATGAATGTTTTATGTTTTATAGTTTTCATTCTTTGGAACAAGAAATTATCAGGAACATCTACACTCAGCGTGTAATCATCTGTTTTAAGGTCTGATGCTGCATAAGACTCAGCATTTCCATCCGCATCCTCAAAGCGAAGGCTTCCACCATCGAAAGGAAGGTCTATTTCCACTTCTGACAAAGCTGCAAGTTCTTCTAGTACAAGAATTTTCACTGGTGCAGCGGTATTAGCATTCTTAAAATATATCTCTACATCATTAAATTTACGAGGCAAAAAATTACGAATTCTGAATTTATTTTTATCAATCTTGCCTACCTGAACCATCGCATTCAGATGAAAACCTCTCTGGTTACCATCAAAAAGAACGCTCTCTGGCTCATCATCCTGAAACATTATTTTTTGTTTCTGCGCTATGTCTGCTGCGCTGATTGTTTTGGTAGACAATGGCTCTTCCTCCACTACTCCTACACTATACCAGCCCTCTTTTCCATTCACAACAGTATAAATCTCCAAACGATTTTTAGTCGTGTTGTAGATCATTGTTCCGAGTTTTACCTCAGTAAATGTTTTTCTTTCTTTGGTTGTAAAATTAGGGAAAGACACCCCCTGCGCGTAACCTTCTGGCATCTCATCCAGAGGTTTTTCTTTGATATCTAGTGTTGCTTCTGGAGAGTCTGTATTTATTCCTACTCTACCCTGTTGTCCGTAGGAAATGATAGATAAGAAAATTAATAAAGAATAGATTTTTTGCATATATTGTGTATTTTTTCAAAACCGGCGGCAAATTTACGAAATAATAATTTTTCTATCAATAAAAAATAATCAATCATAATGATTGATTATTTTTATAAATATTTTCCAAAAAGTTTATTCACTACTTCTTTCTGATAGCCATCCTCTCCTATCCAGTTTTCTACAAAACCAAAATCTCCTTTTCTTACATTTCTGATTTCTGCAGGTTTTAAGATGCCTATTTGCTCCAAAATTTCCATAAGGACATCTATTTCATTTTTGCTGGAAAGTTTCTTCCATTGTTCAAAACTTCTTATTCTCTTTTCCAGTTTTCTTGGTGTATCTTTTGGTAAGCTTTCATCTATTGCCTGTAAAATCAATTTAAAAAGAAAAATATCTTCTTCTGTAGGCTCTCCTATTTCAGGTATAATTTTCAAAAACTCACGCATATCAAATGTACAATACAGCAATTCACCATGTCTAACACCTCCCATTTAATGCGTTCAAAATTGAGAACATTCAAATCTTCATTATGATATTCTTCATCAGCAATATGTATATTTCCATAGCCCCCATCACCTATACATTTTTTACAGTATTCATGAAAAACCTCTCTCGATTCTCCGTTTTCATAAATCATTCCACCTGAAATCTTTCCCGCTTCGAACGAATGGACTGGTATATCTTTCAAATAAAAATAACTAGCAAAAGCAGACCTCAGATAGAGTTTCCTTGTAGAAAGACTACATAAAAAAGCTTTTGCTAAAATCTCCAAATCCACCTTTTCAAAAAACTCTGCTATGATGTCCATACACTCATCATGAGTAATACTAAATGCATCAAACATCAGTCCTTTTTCCTTGGCATAATCAAACTCTTCTTGTGTCAGATAGCCTAGTTTTATTTTTTCTTCTATACCATCTCCTTCTGTCCATCCGTTTTTCCAAAAGGTTTTGTTTAAAATTCTAAGCGCTTTCTTATCCATTGCTCTTCTTCTATTTTTATTCTAAACCACCGCATACTGCTTCCCCGAAAGGGCTTTGATATAGCCTAATAATTCTAAATCTAATAAAATCGGTAGCAGTTTGAAAGGCGGCATTTCTAGTTTTAGACTGAGGTCATCCAACGAGATAGGAGAATTTTCTGCAATGAGCTGGTAAGCAGGTTTTAGCCTTTCTTCCACCTCTATTTCCTTTGGTTCAAATAGCTGTGGCTGTTTTACAGATGGATAATTATCGCCCAATTCATCCAAAACATCTTGGAACGAAGCCAGAATTTTTGCTTTATTCTGGGCAATGATCATATTACAGCCCTGACTGTATTTGTCCCCGAAACGCCCTGGCAGCGCCAAAACTTCTCTATTATACTGATTGGCGTAGCTCACCGTACTCATAGAACCGCCACCAAAGGCCGTTTCCACTACGATGGTAAATTGCGAAATCCCCGCTACTATCCTATTTCTCTGCAAAAAATGTTCTCGGTCTGGCTTTTCACTGGAATTAAACTCGGACAACAGCGCACCTCCATTTTCCAAAATATCTTTTGACATTTTCTCGTGAACTGCTGGGTAAATCATATGCAGACCATGAGCCAAAACTCCCACCGTAGGAATATTATGATTAAGAGCCTGCTGGTGGGCATATCCATCCGTTCCCAAAGCCAAACCACTCACTATCAGTACATTTTTATCCTTTAAAACCTCGCAAAGTTCTTCTATGAATTTCTTTCCATAAGTGGTCATTTTACGAGTTCCGACTATGCTTATCAGTTTTAAATCTTCATTAAAATCTCCCTTTTGATAAAGTACAGCGGAAGCATCTGGACACTCTAAAAGTAGCCGTGGAAGCTGGTTCTGGTGCCTCAGTCTGACTTTAATGCTATTTTTTTCGCAAAAAAACAGTTCTTTTTCCGCAAATTTCAGAAAAGTATCATCGCCGATTCCCTTTGAAATCTGTGTTCCGATGCCAGAAATTTCTTGCAGAACAGATTTGGAAAGCTTCCATGTTTCTTTGGCTGAGCCCGTTATGGAGACCAGTTTCATGAAATTGACATCGCCCACCAAAGGACACGCCCTCAGTGCAATAGAATACAATATTTCTTCCGAATCTGCCACTATTTTCATTTATGAAATTACGCCGCTTCCCAGCAGCTCTTCGCCCTGATACCACGCCGCGAACTGCCCTTCTGCAATGGCAGACTGCGGATTTTCAAACTCTATGAAAAATCCCTCTTTATACTGATAAAGAACCGCATCTTCCAAAGGCTGGCGGTATCTTATCCTTGCTTTTATTTTCATGGATTCTCCGTTTTTCAGCCTTAAATCTTCACGAACCCAATGCACCTCATCATTATTGATTTTCAATGCTTTTCGGTAAAGTCCAGGGAAGTTTTTGCCCTCACCCACGAAAAGAATATTATTCTCCATATCGCGGTCAATGATGAAGCAGGATTCCTTATGTCCGCCTATTCCTAGGCCTTTGCTCTGTCCTATGGTGAAAAACTGCGCGCCTTGGTGTTTTCCGATGACTTTTCCGTCTTCTTTTTGGTATTTTATTTTCTTTGAAAGATATTCTAATTCATCAAGTTTAGTTTCAAAAATAAGCATTCCCTTATGAAATTCTTTGTAATCGCTGAAAATCTCTACGATTTCGCCTTCTTTCGGAATTAGCTGCTGCTGCAGAAATGTTGGCAGGCTCACCTTTCCGATGAAACAAAGCCCCTGAGAGTCCTTTTTATCGGCAGTTACCAGCCCTATTTCTCTTGCGATTTCTCGCACTTCAGGCTTGGTCAGTTCCCCTATCGGGAACAGGGCTTTTGATAATTGATTTTGATTTAATTGACACAAAAAATAGCTTTGGTCTTTATTATTATCCTTTCCTGCGAGAAGCTGATAGATTTCCTTCCCCCTCTCGTCCACAAAAGAGGAAACTCTGGCGTAATGCCCCGTCGCCACCTTGTCTGCCCCCAAAGACAAAGCCGTCTGAAGAAAAACATCAAATTTCACTTCTCTATTGCAGAGAATATCTGGATTGGGCGTTCTTCCTTTTTCGTATTCGGCGAACATGTAATCTACGATTCTTTCCTTGTAAAGTTCACTCATGTCTATCACCTGAAAAGGAATACCCAGTTTCTGCGCCACCAGAAGGGCATCATTACTATCCTCTACCCATGGGCATTCGTCCTCCAAAGTCACCGAAGCATCATTCCAGTTTCTCATAAAAAGCCCGATAACCTCGTGCCCTTGTTGTTTCAATAGGTAGGCGGCAACACTGCTGTCCACGCCTCCTGAAAGTCCTACGACTATTCTCATATGCTAAAATCCCTAAAACCTCAAAAAACGAGGAAATACGATAGGGTGTCGTTTTTGTTAAACCATCTAAAAAAACACAACAAATACCAAGAAAAAACATCTGTATTTGTCATTTTTGGAGGCAAATTTAAATGATTTTATCTGATAAAAAAAATCCTCAAATTTCACTTTGAAGATTTAGTATTTTTGGTTTTATTCTGGGTTTTTGAGGATTGATTAGGTTTAATGATTATATTTAAATTATTAAAATCATAGCTTATTTTCTTATTTCATAATAGTTATAAGTTTTTATTTTTCCTTTTTTTGATTTTAATAGTGTTTTTATCATTGGGTCATTAGAATCTATTTTTATATCCCAATCGTAGCCTTTTGTTTTAGACTTTACTTGTTTTAGCTCATTTCCTTCATTATCAACTATATAAAGTATATTATCAAAAGTAGTGTCAAAAGTAAAATACTTTATATTTACCTTTATACTATCTACATTTTTTACTACAACTGAATTTTTAAAATAAAAACTATATTTTTTATCTATAGTATCTTTAATTGTATCTAGTACTACTCTCTGATTCTGAATTTCATTTTTCCCATCATTATAAAATTCTAACATCCTTTCCTTTTTTCCTCCTTTTGTATAAAATATCCACCAGCCTCTTCTGTATTTTTTATCATTTACTATATTGACCTCTCCTTCATATTCCAAATGCCCATTTGTATAATAGGCTTTTTCTATATAGTAATTTTGATTATCTTCTGACCAAATTAACTTTGTTTCAATTTTAGATTTTCCACTAGGATAGTAGTCTTTAATTTCGGATATAATACCTTTTTTATACTTTACTTTGTAGGATATATTTCCATTTTTTGTAAAGTTTGTTGCTTGAACTAGACTATCATTTCTGTATACAAGCTCTTGAACTGTATTTTCATCTTCCCTCTTTTCCACTCTGTCTTTCGGCTTTTTACAACTTAGTAAT
>CAUSFO010000023.1:0-20953 GCA_963530895.1 uncultured Flavobacteriaceae bacterium
TTTTTTAATGATTTTAATAATTATAATAATTTTTTAATTATTAAAGTTATTATATTAAATATTTATTGTATATTTGCATCAGCGAAATAAAATAAGAGACAAGGGAGAGTCTTTATAAAATCCCATTTAATTTTAATTTTAATATAGGCTTAGCCTTGATAAGTAGTGGTACAATTCCCTTGTGTCTTGTTTTGTTTCGCGACCCACGAAAGTCAAGGTTTTTTTGTTTTCGTGGTTTTAAAGGGAATTTAATTTAAATTTTTATAAAATGCGAAGCAAAACAACAATTGCACAACCTGTGAAGCGTAGTAGCAGAGTGCTTAGAAGAGTGAAAAAAAATCTAATAGAGCCCGTAGATTTTGCAGAAGTTTTCGGGGGAAGCCTGCAGATGAAGTTGGTAGGAGGATGCTACTACTGCGGATTCCAGAACGAGAAGCAGAGAGCTCACGCCTGGGGTAGTTCCTTTACTAGAGCCTACAGAAATATGCTTAAAAACTTTCACGAAAAATACATGATATGAAAGGGAATAAAGAATATATAGAGGTTCAAGGGGCAAAACTTTCAGAAGAATGCCTGGAATACATCAAGCTGAACCAGCAGAACGAAAGCTTCGGCTTTAGGGAGCAGCTGGATAAGATAAACACTTATCTCAATAAACTCCTCACGGCACATCTTTATTTAGAAACCGAGGAAGAAAAAAAAGAAGTAATGGATGTTATCTACGGACTTATTTTTCTTCGAGATGATATAAATAAGTTTATACTATAACTTATGGAAGATTACAAAGAAAAGATAAAAGAACTGTTCCTGCGGTATTACAGAAACATCGGCGAGGAGGAGGAGAAAACCTATCTCTCCACCAAGAGGATCCTAGAAATGGTGGGGGGGGTAATTCCTTCAAAGCCTATCAGCGAGCATGATATCTATGAATGCATGACGGATATGGGCTTTTACCAAGAGTTGGAAATTACCTACGGACAGGTATGTATTTTTAAAGGAGATGAAGAAAAAGGCATTCCTGCTGAATATGACAGAGTCGAAGTAGACCGAGTATTCAAATGGGTGGTCTTTGAAAAGAAACACGGAGTATAAACTTTCGCCCAGTATATAGAATGAAGACTATTGCTGGGCGTTTTTTTTGTTGTAAATTTGGGATATGGAATACAGAGATGAATTAGAAATCGCACAAAAAGCAGAGCAGATGCTCACGGGTGCTATTCGTAATAAAACCAATTCTTTTGCGGACCACTACAACGGAAAAAAAGAAGACGAACCAAGTCTCAAACAGGCATCTGCTAAATCCTATGTGAAAAAATACGGCAGGAAGAAAGACGGAAACCAGCAGATTTTCTTGCGCAGGCTGGTTATTCGTATGGCTCGGCACGGCTTTGTCCAGCATTACGGAGTCAATAGTCTGCGTGCTGGTGGGTTTAGGAAATCCAAATTGGGGAATTCATATCACTATGATGCCCACGATATGGAGATGAGAGCCCAGCCATTCATAGGAGATGCTATCAAACAAAGTGATGTAGTAGAGTTTGTTTCTCAGAATGTAGCAGAACTCAGAGCGAAGAATTTCGCTGAAGAGCTTATATTTCCTATTTCTCATTTTGCCAAATAAAAATAATTGTTTATTTTAGAGGTGTGAAAAGCACAACTATCATTTTATGATGAAATTTTCATAAACAAAAAATAATGAAACATTCATAACATTCACATAATTGAACAATTGCGGACTGAGTTTTCAGTCCGTTTTTTTGTCCTTTGGAGAGAAACAGAAAAAATCAATCTTTGGGAATTAAAGATTGAACATGGCAAAGAATGTATCTACAACAATAGTTTTAAAGATAAACGGGAAAGATGTTGAAAATTCTTTCAGAGGGTTGAGCAAAGAAGTTAGAAGTTTAGAAAACGAACTAAAAGAGCTCACACCAGGAACTGAAAGATTCATGAGAAAAGCTGCGGAACTCAAAGAGGTAAAAGAGCATTTTTCGAGAGTAAAAAGCGAGATTGATGCTGTAAGTGGTAGGCTGAAAGAATCAGAAGGTTTTTTAGGAAAATTACGCTCCAAACTTTCTGATGTAGGGCTTGGCTTTGGAGCTATCGGCGCAGGTTTGGCTGGTCTGCATCTGAAAAACACAGCAGAAGAACTGCTCAAAGTTTCTGATGCCATGGCGGATGTTCAGAAGACTACAGGCATGGCACTGGATGAAGTGAAACAGCTCTGGGAGGCTTTCGATGATATGGACACCAGAACCTCCAAGATGGACAGGCTCAAGATTGCCGAAGTGGGCGGTCGGCTTGGTGTTCCTAAGGAGGAAATGGCATCTTTCGTTCAAGAGGTGGACAAAGCATATGTTGCCCTGGGGGATTCTTTCGATGGCGGTTTAGAGGGTGTGGTAGATTCTTTGGGTAAAATCAAAGGATTATTCGAGGAGACCAAAGGGCAGAGCTATGCTGATGCTATCAATGGTGTAGGTTCTGCCTTGAACGAACTTGCTGCATCGGGAACAGCCAGCGAGGGGAATATTTCAGATTTTGCTCTTAGGATAGGTGCTTTGCCCGATGCACTGAAACCATCTATTGATAAAGTCTTAGGGCTTGGTGCTGCGTTTGAAGAATCTGGGGTAGATTCTCAGATAGCGGCTTCGGGATATTCTAACTTCATGAAGATAGCAGGGGAGAACATCGGATTGTTTGCCCAGTCTATGCATATGTCCACGGCGGAGGCGAAAGAATTATTTAATACCAATCCAGAAGAATTTTTCTTAAGATTTTCCGAGGGAATGCGGGGCGTAGAAGCTACAAAGACTGTTGAGATTTTTGACAGCCTTGGGTTAAAATCCTTGGAGGTTCAGAAGGCAGTCGGTGCAGCTGCCAATAGAACTGATGAATTTAGAGCTGCTATGGAAAGGTCTGGCAAGGCAATGGCTGACGGTACTTCTCTTTCAGATAAATTTAACAAGAAAAATAACAACGCATATACAATCGTAGAGAAGCTGAAAAATGCTTTTGCGGAAATGTTTACTTCTAATAATATTATCAATCTTTTTGAGGATGTTATCCGTGTGATTGGCTTCATTACAGGAGTAACCAAGGAGGCAGGAGACGGCATAAGGGAATTTAAAGACAGGCTTGCTTTTTTAGCAAAAATCATCGGGGTGATGGTTACTGCTATGGTCAGTTATAAAGCGGCGATGTATCTCATTGCTCTTTCTACCCAAAAAGCCTACCAGCAGACCATTCTTTATAATGCAGTCCAAAAGGCTAAAATGGTGATAGATAATGCAGCGAAAGGCGTAACCTTGCTATATGCAGCAGCAAAGGCTACACTTTCAGGAAATACTGCTGGAGCAACTGCAGCAATGAGAGCCTTTAATATGACTACTAAAATGAACCCGATTGGTTTATTAGTCGCAGCAGTAATGGCGGCAGTAGCAGCATATAAACTTTATCACAAGGAAGTAGATGCATCTACACAAAAGCAGAAAAATCTAAATGATGCTTTTGTAGAGGCAGAAAAAAGCATTGTTTCTCAAAAAAATGAGCTGGACCAGCTTATGAAAACTGCCAGAGACGAAACTTTATCTAAAGAAAAAAGACTGGAGGCTATTAGAAAACTCAACGAAATTTCTCCAGAGTATTTGGGTTTTTTGAATTTGGAAAATATCAATACTCAAGAAGCCACTAAAGCGGTTGATAAATACACCGAGCATCTCCTAAAAATGGCAAGAGTAAAAGCACTTACAGCCAAAATGGATAAAATAGGAGAGCAGATTATTGATAAAGAAAACGAATCACTGGGCGAAAACCTTGGGCTTATTGATAAAGCAGCTAATAAAATAAGTAATTTTTTTGGAGGAAAAGATGTTGTAAATCTTGATAAAAATGAAGGTGTTCAATACCAAAAATGGCTGAAAGCTGTAGGGAAAAAACGAGCAGATGAGTTAAAAAAAGAATATGCTCATGTTTATGAAAAAAGAAAACAAGATGTACAAGGTTTAACTGACCAGCAGAGAGCACTTGCAGAGGAAATAAAAAAAATACAAGGAGAAGAGGGAGGAACAGCTCCTGCTTCTAATAAACCAGTAAATAGTGCTGTTGCTGGTCCTGCAAAAACTAAAACTCCTAAAAAAGATTCCAGCGCAGACAAATCCAAATCGGCTTATGAAAAATCTTTAGAGGAAAAAAGAAAATACGATAAAGAACTTCTGGACGCTCATAGAAGATACGAAGATGAAAGGGAAAAAATCCAGCTCGAGGGTTATGAGAAAGAAAAAAGACTTTTGGAAACCGAGCACAATCGGAATTTAGAAGACATCGAGAATCAGAATAAAGAAAAGAAAGATGCCATTGCTAAAGTAGAGCGAGAAATTTCTGATTTCCAAAAAGCAAAAGCAGGAGCAAGTCCTCAAGCCCAAAAAAATTATGATGCAGCGATTCAGAATAAAAGAGAAGAAATAGCAGTCATCAACTCCATTATTGCGCAGAATAATAAAATCAAAGAGCAGATGGAGCAGACGCATCAGCTGAAGATAAAAACGATTGATGAAAAAGCAGAGCTTGAAAAACATCAGCGAGATATCACGAACCTACAGAAGGAGGCGGCTCTTGTTCATGAAAAGAACGAGAATGAAATCACAGAAATTAAAACAATGGCAGAGGCAAGGGAAAAACTTGCTGAAATGGAATTTTTGAAACTCAGTGACCAAGAGCTGAAAAACATTCACACACTAGAAGACGCCAAAAAAGCATTGAGAGAAAATGCAAACAGAGCTGCGCTCCAGGCACAGATAGAGCTTTTCAAAAAAGAGCAAAAAATATTGGAGGATTTGCTTAGTAATCCAAATGTATTTTCTGAAAAATCAGTGCAGGAACTTAAAGAAAGAATAGCATCCATCACGACAGAAGTCAATAAACTGAATGCTGCCAAGAATGGAAATGAAGTAGGTGATGAATCCCAAATTCAGAAAGATGCCCGTAAGGAAATGGACAAAGTCGATATTCTTGGGTTTTCGGTTACGCAGTGGAGCGATACTTTCAAAAATCTAGACACTACCGAGCGAAAACTTCAAGCTGTAATGATGGGCGTGCAGGCGTTGAAAAATGCATTTTCTCAGTTTTCTGAACTTCAGCAAAGACTTAACGAGCGAGAACTCAGAAGTTTTACCAAAGGGCAGGACAATAAGAAGAAAGAGCTTCTGCGACAGCTGAATGAAGGCTACATCAACCAGGAACAATATCATAAAGGTGTCCAGCTGTTAGAGGAGGAAACCGATGCGAAGAAAGCTGAACTGGCAAACAGACAAGCTAAAATTCAAAAAGCAATGGCGATTGCACAGATTGCTATCAATACAGCTCAAGCAATTATCGGAATATGGGCGCAGGTTCCTAAGTTTGATTTTGGTATTTCCGCTGGGGTTCTTACTGGTGTGGTGTCGGCTTTGGGTGCTGCGCAGATTGCAGCGGTTCTTGCTCAGCCAGATAGTTTTGACAAAGGTGGTTTTACAGGTGGGGGCTTTGGTTCTCCAGATAGTTCTGGATTCAGACCAGCGGGAATAGTCCACGAGAACGAATATGTCACTCCTAAATGGATGCTTCAGAATCCAGTGGTAGCTGATGTAGTAGACTGGATGGAAAGTATCCGAACAGGCAGAACACAAGCGCCAAGAGGCTACGCAGAAGGAGGTTTTACAGGCGGAGGACAGACTTCGGGAGGGGATGTTCAGACTCCTGCAACGGCTCAGATGGTTTTAGGAGCAGAAATGCAGCCTCTTTTATCAGACTTGAAACAGGTGCTTTCCGAACTAAAAGAAAACGGAGTAGAAGCGTGGATGGTAGAGAACGCCGAAAACGGTAAAAGACTGAAAAACGCAATAAAACAATTTGAAAATATAGAGAAAAGAAATGCGAGAAAATAAAAATTCTTTCCAAAAATTCAGGGTTTTTGATAACGACCCGATGAATAAGCTTTGCGACCAAGTGATTTCCTTGGTCGAGGAGCTGACAAATGAAACGCCTGCTGTGTGTGGTTCTGTAGCGAAAGTATTCGGGGGGCAGCTGCAAGAAGACTACACGCCGAAAGATGTAGATTTCGTAGTGAGCAGGTGGGCTTTCCGCCAATTGCTATGGAAAATTCCTACTGAAATTACAGGCGTAAAAATGATTGAACAAAATCCCAATAGAATAATTCTCTTTACAGATTATCGATATTGTATAGAGATATGGGTGCACAATGTGGTTTCAGAAAAAAGAGAGTTTAAAAAATATCAAAACGAAATTCTTTATACAGATTATGGCAAAGAAAATTAGATTAAAAAAGATTGCGGTTTGTGATAATTGGCAACTTACCTCGCAAAATGGTTATGAATGCGGCGGATACAAACAAGAAGACGCTCCTTTGGTAGAGTGGGATGTGAATCCTCCTACTATTGTTTTTGAATACATCAAAGGCAAGGGAATGCCCAGCCAGCAGACCAGCAGGCTGACTTTCCCAGAACTAGATTTGTGGAATGATGCTCCATATAAGAAGTTTGTCTATAAAACTCGGGTGACTTATAACCTTGGAGCATCGAACTGGCTCAATGTCAGCACCAAGGAAAAGATATTTAGAGAAGAGGGAAACAGCGGAAAGATTAACCCACGCCAAGCAGATGTTCTTTTGGATGTTACAGGACTTGCGGGACTGAGTGCGGGAAGATATTCAGCATCTATCATCTACGAGGCTTACGGAATAGATGACAGAGGCGGTGAACATTACATAGAGCCGAGCTCTGTTTCTGTAACGGTTAAATTAGAAGTTAAGCAGGGGCAGGCATCTCCATCGGATTTGGTGACTGACAAGACCGATCTTGTTCTGACTTACAACAAGGCGGCAAAGACCCTTAGTGGAGATACCAGGTTAGAAGTCCGCACTACGGAGCCTATTACTTTTAATATTACTCCAGATTGGGAGTCTTTTTATCCTTTTTCTTTGGATATTTTGAAAGAAACTGATAAAAGTGTTATACAAATATCAAAGTCTGCATATTCAGACACTACTCCAGTGGATTCTACTTATGAATTTCATGCAGAAATAAAAGCGGGAGGAAAGAAAAAGACAATCGTAATTTTATTTAAAACTATTTCGGGGGAAGTAGTGAAGGATTTTGATTTTTCTCCAAGAATTTTTGAAGATACTTTAATAAAAGGGGTAGATTCTGCAAAAACTTTTACTGCGGACATCGTTAATCCAAATAATTTAGAAATCAGAGTTTCTTTAAAACCATCATTCATAGAAACTGCTGTAATAGAAGGTGGAAAATTGAAGCTCACTACAGTAAAACCAGAGAGTCTTGCTGTGGGAGCTTACAGTGGAGAAATACTGCTTTCAGCAGGGACAATAGAAAAGAGTTTTTCAGTGAGGCTGAAGATAGCAGAGAGTTTAAAATCAGATTTTAGAGGCGAAGCCTATTATTTTGCTCTAGACAAGAACAAAATAAAGATGAGCCAGAATAATCCTTTCTCCAGTTATGTGAAAATGAAATTGGAGATGTTTTTCAAAGGCTATCAGCAGGAATACCAAGAGGTTCAAGAGTATGAATATCTTTATTTCAAAAATGAAGTAGAGATTTTCCCTGGAGAGGAAATCCAAGACTTCTTTGCAAGATGCAGAGAGCTTTATCCGCTGAATGATGTGGGTTATCAGTATAGCTTTGCACTCGTAAATATTACTATTACCGAGCATAATGCAGATGATGAACAGCTTTCAGAATACCAGATAAAGAATGTTTTCTTTGTTCCTGGCAGAAGACCACGATGCTTTCCATTATTTACCAATCATCCCATGCGCAGAACCTATCCAGAATCTGTAATCCGTATCAGTGCAGATGCTATTTCGGAAAAGGCAGAATTTGTTCCGCTGATGAATATTTATCAAGGAGAGAAACCCGCTTTTGAGAAGAAAAATGAGGTTCGTTCTCATAATTTTATCCGAAAATTATTCACTGGAAAAGAGAATGAAATCATTACTGCTGGGGAGATTAAATATATTCCATTCCCAGAGGTTGAAAATCCGATTCACATTTTCTTTGAAACGGAGAACTTGGTGTTTGAGTGGTTCTCTGCTCATGATAAATACCGAATGATTTCGGAGTTTGAGCATTATTTTGATGCTGAAAACAAATTAAAATACGGCAGCAAACGGAAGAAATCGCTTACTATCAATACAGGGTGGATTCTTCGGGAGGAAATTGCGCTGATAGACGACCTGCTGGGGTCTAATCTGTGTTTTATTATGATTGGCAATTTAAGGCTGAAAGCCGTAGCTGTAGGCAAGAAAAACGAAATGTATGACACCAGCGAACATCTGTTTCAAATGGATTTAGAGTTTAATGTGATAGAGTAATAATATAAAAACTTTTTTTTAAAAACAATATTTGTAAATATTATTTTTATGTATAAATTTGCACAGGCAAACTAAATAAACAAAAGGAATAGTGAAGTTTTTTCAAAATATGCTTACTCTTACAGGGGCAATATTTACAGCTATAGTTGGTATGGTTGAAGAAAAACCTTTGTATAATGAAGACTTTATGAATAAATTTTCTGATCCTGAAGATAAAGATAAATTAGATCAAGTTGTGCGAGAACTTAAGGAAAAAGGAGACAAAAAACCGCACACTATTACTTTAAAAAACAATGATAAAGTGACAATTGTTGTTAATTAGTTTTTATGGAGTTTAATATTGCATTAAATACAATTGTATACCTCATGGTATTTATTTTTCCTGGAATTATTTTCAGGAAATTTTATTATATAAGGGAATACTCTAAGGAATTTGATAAAGGGAATTTATTTGAAAGATCCGTTTTTACGGTATTGACAAGCGTAATAATATTAGCCTTATCATATTTAATTTACACTATTTTGGTAGATTTTTTGGGTCAGGATCATGTGCCATATATTTCCTATGAAACGATTAGGGGGATTCATCAACAAATTTCCACAAATCAGTTACCTAATGAAATTTCTCCAGACACATATCGGAATTTTACATATTTAATGCTAAGCATATATATAATGTCAGGTGTGTTTGGTTTTATTTGGCACTTTATTACAAAGTCATCATTACTTAAAAAAAGTGGATGCTTTAAAAAAATTAACTATTGGGAAGATCTTGTTAAGGGATTTCATCATAAAAACAGAGATGATAGTTTGACGCATGCTTATACTTTAGTGGATGTACTCATAGATACAGGAGAAGGAAACAAACTATATTCAGGTAAACTTGAAAATTATTATCTAAACCATGATAATAATCAACTTCAGACCATTGTGTTATCAAGTGTTAATAAGTATAAAAAAAACAAGAAAAATGTGGAAAGGATACAAATTCCTGGACATAATTTTGTGGTAGAAAGAGATAAAATCTTAAATGTAAACTTTACCTATATTTTTGAGGAAAAAAGTAAGGTTATTGGATATAAAATAGTGTATTCGATCATTAATTTGTTATGTATAGTTGGATTTGTTTTTTCAATTCTTTCTCTGTTTTATAGCATAAATGAAGTTTATACATCTACCTTTTTGAGAAAAGGAATATTTATTTTATGTGCAGGGATTTTGATTTTATTGATACAAGAATTGTTTAAATTGCTTATTTCTAAGCAATGGTCAAAATTTGAATTGGTTCATTTATATGTGTTTATTTTATTTACAGTGCCTTTTCTTTGGATATATAATTTTTTTAGTTGGTATATAGTGCTTTCTATCCTATTTGGATTTTTAATAATTGTTTCTATAATTGTTTCTGCTTTTTCAGAAGAAGAAAATAAAGAAGAAGATAAAAAAGATAGTTGAAAAAACTGTCTTTTTTTATTTTTTAATAATAACTCATTTTTACAGAAAAAACAATGCAGGACAAATTTATAACCAACGAGGGGATTGAAATTCCGCTGGACGGACTTTCGTTTAGTTTCACTGAAGAAAATCCAAGGTTCAAGGACAGCTTCTGGACCAACTACACTTTGCCCATAGAGTGTCCTTATACGGTGGAATTTCTTAGGAAGATAGGTCAGTTTTCTTCGCTTGACAATTCTAAACTTAAGCGATTTCATGATGGAATCCATATTCACGAGGGGAAACGGAGAAAAGGAAAAATCGAGATTCTGGAGTTTGGGACTAAATCGCTAAAATTCCAGATTGATTCTGGATTTGAAAACTTGCCGAATTTTGACAAAAAACTAGCAGATCTGCCTCTGCATAATTTCGAAGTTCCAGACATCTACCAGCACGCCAATGAAGTCGTGGAAAAGAGCTATCCTGCATCAGATTATAATTTCCCAAAACTCTATACAGATGAATATAATCTGGACAGCGAAGAGTGGAAATATTTCGATTCGATGATAAACAACAGAGTGCAGGAACAGGGGAAGGCTGAAAAGAGTTTTCCAAGGAATAGAGTAGAGGACGGAATGGATGTTT
The DNA here is from genome assembly GCA_963530895.1 of uncultured Flavobacteriaceae bacterium. Taxonomy (GTDB): domain Bacteria; phylum Bacteroidota; class Bacteroidia; order Flavobacteriales; family Weeksellaceae; genus JABCPE02. The sequence goes on from CAUSFO010000023.1 coordinate 10,466, forward strand.
ATAATAAAAACATCATCCATCCGATGCCATATTTGCTATATGTTCTAAAGGCTGGGTTTAAAGATGCGGGGTTCCAGCTTACGGGGGATATTCTTAGCGATGAACATCTGCTTCAGCGATGTATTTTTACCGATAAAAACTACTACACCACAGGAGACCAAAAACTACATAAACTCAGCATGTTCAAGGAGGAAGTATATTTGACCGAGCGGACTCCTGGGGGCGATATGTTTGGAAAGTGGAAAAAATCAGTAGTGATAGAGGCGCCAGGGAAATACAGAATTTATTTCAAAGTGCATAACGCATTGAAGGGCGCTGATGTTAATCTCTATTATGGAGGCAAGCATGTTTATTCTTTCGGTGCTGGTAATCAGCTCCAAGTGGTGGAGAATTTAAGTTTTGTTTTAGATGTCAGCGAGCAGGACGCCGTGGATAGGAAGGAATTTGTCTTTGAATATTACGGCTATTTAGAGGCGCCGCATTTAATGGATTCTTCTAAAAAAGATATAGGTCTGGCGTATATGGAAATCCGACCGATGAGACAGCACACCATAGAGGGCAATGTGATTCCGTATGTATTTAATTTCAATAGGGTTAATCTTAAAAAAGCAGTGCCAGATATGTCGTTCGGGGATTTGGTGACCATCATCAAGAACTGGCGAAACTATGACCTTACTTTTGACGGCTCCAAGGCAATAATGAATCTTATTAGAATTGATAAGAGCAAGGAGCCAGAGGATTTCAGAGCCTTTGAGGTAGAAAATCCTATCAGGAAATTTACCGATAAAGAGTATTTTCATTTGAAGTTTCCAGAAGTGGAGGGAATGGAAAATAGAAATATTTTCTTTAATGAAAAAGGTTATCAGCTTAATCCTCATTTTGTGCCAGAAAATACTACAGAAGTTACTGTTAATGGCTTTTGTCTTCCGATGGCGTTTTTCCGTGGCGCTAATACAGCCAAGGCTTACAAGGAAAGTTCCTTGATGCTGGTTTATTACGCAGGGCTGGACCGAGATGGCGACAACCACGCCACCAATCCGAGAGGGCTAGAAGGAGAGGAGTGCGCCGAACATCTTAAGCCCTGGTATATGAACAGGCTGTCTAACTTCAGCTACAAATGGACTTTCATTGCGGAAAAAAACAAAATCCGTAAGTATGATATCCGCTCGGAAATTTTTGCCTATAATAAAAGGCACTGGATAAAATCCTGGGTAAAAAATTCCATTTCGGACAAGTACTATTCTATAGAGATAGAAACTGAAACTTATTAGTCTTTTGCTCCTATTTAGGGGCAAAAGTTTTTTAATCGAAGATGTTTGTCGTTAGTGCAGCTTCTTCATCTATAATATGGACATACTTCATTGTAGTCATTATTTTAGTGTGTCCCAATAACTTTTGCAGATTTTCCACCTTTCCGCCTTTGATTAGGTAATTGGTAGCAAAGCTGTGCCTTGCTGTATGGAATGATATGTTTTTTTTGATTCCGCATATTTTAGCAATTTCCTTGATTTGCTTATTGATGTGGACTCCTGCCTTTTTTGCGATGAACAGCATGGGATTGTTGTCTATTATTTGTCTACATTTTTGTCCTATTCCTATGATTTGGCGCATTTTCGTTTTAATCGAAATAAACTCAAAGGTGTCAGCATTGAAGTCATCACGATTTCTTTCCATAACATCGGAAATTCTCAGTCCCGTGTAGCAGGAAAATAGAAAATATCCCAAACTTAACTTCAGATGTTCTGGAATAAAAGAAGAATAGTAGTATTCCTCCATTTTCTTTATTTCTTCTTCTTTGAGCCAAATGATTCTTCCTCCTGTAGAACCGACCTTGACCCAATCCAAATTTACATAGATTTTTATTCCATTCGCTTTTGCCATGCGTAGGTATTTCTTGATGATGCTGATATTGGTATTTACTGTAGCAGAATTATTTCCTAATTTTTTTAAATAGGATCTGTATTTGTCGAACCAAAGCAAATTGATATCTGGAAAAGAGCTTGGTATTTTGGAGTTTTTGAGCTTATTGAATATTCCTTTATGTTTTATTATGGTAGATTCTGACAGATCTTGGTCTTGGATTACATGCTCAAAGAATTGCACCAAATCATAACTTGGTGGTGCATTTTTTAGCTGATTCAGAAACATATCCATTGTAAGTGGGGTTTCAGAAAGTCTGTGTTTGACGATGATGTTAGTGATTCTGTTTTCTAATTGTTTCAGAATAAGATTGTAATCATCTGCTTCATCACACTTGATAACTTTTTTCTTTTCTTTATCCCAGTGTTTTTCTTCTATTTTTAATAAAGTAGATATTCTTGCTCTTTTTCCGTTCAATCTTACATTGAGATAAATAGGTGACTTTCCAGATTTGTCACTCTCTTTTTTTATAAAAAAATTGTAGTTCATAGCTGCATAGAGATAAGCAGCATCTTTTCCAAAGCTTATGTTTTCTATCATTTCAGTTATGTTTTAAAAATTAAAACACAACCAGGCACTACTTTTATCTACTGAGTGACCAACATAGAGACCAAAACACAAAAAAAGAGGAATAATAAACCCTTAATAAAACCTCTAAAAATCAGTGATTTCGCAATTAAGTTTATTATTCCTCCTTTACTTAGTAGCGGGAGCAGGACTCGAACCTACGACCTTCGGGTTATGAGCCCGACGAGCTACCTACTGCTCCATCCCGCGGTATTGTTTTGCAAATATACAACATTTTTTTTTACTACCAAATTTTTTAACAAAAAAATGCATTTGAAATTTTTCAAATGCATTTTAATAATTGTTTATCCTAGTTCATCAATACTCTTTGGATGATTTGTAAAACAAGTCCTACACCGAAACCTATCAATGCCATAGTACATGCAGATTTTGCTTTTACAGGAGCTTTATCTTTATTCATAAAATAGATAACTGCTCCCGCGATAGGAATACAAAATGAAAGAACTTTCATCCACATCTCCAGATCTTCTTGATCTTGTGGTTGATTTACATTAGGATTTTGATTTAAATCACTCATAATTAAACAAATTTTAAAATTAATTCAGCTATAAATATTCCTGTAATGGAGACCAAAGACATCGTCCCTATACCTGCCATTAGTCCTGTAATTAGTCTTCTCATATTGGTGCTTTCCTTATTATAATAAGCCTGAATAAAGCCATCTAGATAAGTGGGAACTATCAACAAAATAGTCAACCAAAAATTAATGGATATTACACCAAACAAGAAGAATGGAAAAGAAAGGTATCCCAAATGTATTCCTGTGCATCTTGCACAAACAGGAAATTGTTTTCCTCTCCAAAAGAAAGACCTTTCAGGTTTTCTATGGCAGAAGCTAAAATGAAGTTTTACTCTTTCTTTCTCTTTCATAATTATTTCGCAAATGTATAAAAAAAATATTATGAAAATACAAAAAAATCAATGAAATAATTACTTATTTCTAATAAAAATATAAGATACACCAAGTTCATAAAAATGGTTTGAAAAAAAATTATTACTTTTGCCCCCGTAAAAAATATATATGCAAAACATTAGAAATATCGCAATTATTGCCCATGTAGACCATGGAAAAACTACTTTGGTGGATAAAATCATTCATGCTACCAATATTTTTAGAAAAAGTGATGAATCAGGTGATTTGATTATGGATAATAATGACCTGGAAAGAGAAAGAGGGATTACCATTTTATCTAAAAATATCTCTGTAACTTACAAAGACACGAAAATCAATGTAATAGATACCCCAGGGCACGCCGATTTTGGGGGAGAAGTGGAAAGAGTTTTGAAAATGGCAGACGGGGTTGTTCTCTTGGTAGATGCATTCGAGGGGCCGATGCCACAGACGAGATTCGTGCTTCAAAAAGCTTTAGAATTAGGACTGAAACCAATAGTGGTTATCAATAAAGTAGATAAAGATAACTGCCGTCCAGATGAAGTTCATGACAAAGTATTTGACCTGTTTTTCAACCTCAATGCTACGGAAGAACAGCTTGATTTCCCTACATACTACGGTTCATCTAAACAAGGTTGGTTTAATACAAGTTTGACTCCTGCTGATAATATTTTGCCTTTATTAGATGGGATTTTAAAACATGTTCCAGCACCAAAAGTAGAAGAAGGAGCACTACAAATGCAAATAACATCGCTGGACTATTCATCTTTCTTGGGAAGAATTGCCATTGGTAAAGTTACCAGAGGTTCTGTAAAAGAAGGGCAGTGGATAGGACTTTCACAAGAAGGCGACAAAATAGTAAAAGGAAAAGTAAAGGAACTATATGTTTTTGAGGGGTTAGGAAAGAAAAAGGTAGAGGAAGTTTTTGCGGGTGATATCTGTGCCATTGTAGGTTTTGATGCGTTCCAGATTGGTGATACTTTCGTAGATTTGGAGAATCCAGAGCCTCTACCGAGAATCGCTATTGATGAGCCTACTTTGAATATGACTTTCTCTATCAATAACTCGCCTTTCTTCGGAAAAGATGGTAAATATGTGACTTCTAACCACTTGAAAGAGAGATTAGAAAAAGAATTAGAGAAAAACTTGGCGCTTCGTGTTCAAGGAACTGATGATGCGAATACTTTCTTAGTGTTTGGTCGTGGGATTCTTCACCTTTCAGTTTTGATAGAAACGATGAGAAGAGAGGGATATGAAATGACCATCGGGCAACCACAGGTTATATTAAAAGATATTGATGGAGAGAAATGTGAGCCGTATGAATCTTTGGTGGTGGATGTTCCAGAGGAGTTTGCATCCAAGGTTATCGACCTAGCAACTCAGAGAAAAGGAGATTTGCACATTATGGAAACCAAAGGAGAAATGCAGCATTTAGAGTTTGAAATTCCTTCCAGAGGGCTTATAGGACTTCGTTCCCAAATGCTTACTGCAACGGCTGGTGAGGCTATTATGGCGCATAGATTTGTGGATTATAAGCCTTTCAAAGGTGCTATAGCTGGTAGAAATAATGGAGTTTTAATCTCTAAAAACCAAGGACAAACTACAGCGTATTCCATTGAAAAACTCCAAGATAGAGGTAAGTTTTTCGTAGATCCAGGGGAAGAAGTATACGCAGGTATGATTGTGGGAGAACAGAACAAACCAGGGGATTTAGTAGTAAATATCGTGGAAGGAAAACAGCTGAACAACATGCGTGCAGCTGGTAAGGATAAAGATGGAAGCATCGCTCCGAAAATCCTTTTCTCACTAGAAGAATGTATGGAATACATCCAGCATGATGAATGTATAGAGGTAACTCCTAACTTCATCAGAATGCGTAAAAAACTTTTATCTGAAGAAGACAGAAAAAGAGCAGAAAGAAGTGCTAAAACAGAATAACAATAAAATCCTCCAAATTTGGGGGATTTTTATTATATTTGTGCTAAACATATTTAGACTATGCAAAACAAAAAAAATGCATTTATAGGTGTTATCGTAGGGTGTTCAGCTGTGGCAGCTGTATTTTTGATGATGAATGGCTGTTCCCGTGTAGAACCGAACTATGAAGGGGTTCTGATGGAAAATTACGGAAGAAACGGAAAAGAAGATTTCTCAACTGTTTCTGGGCGACAATGGACATTCTTCCCAGGGGTAGAACTCTACCAAGTACCAATGTTTGAAACCAGTGGAGACCCACAAGCGGTGCAGGTTTCTGCAAAGGATGCAGGCGTTTTCACAGTAGACCCTTCCTATCAGTATCAGCCTATTAGAGGTAAAGGGGTAGATATTGTATTCAATTACAAACATTTAGGGATAAATCAGCCAGAGGTAATGATGGACAATGTAGAAAACTCTATCCTGAATAAACTGGTAACCAATGCCTATCGAGAAGAAGCTAGAAACTATACTACGGACAGTCTGATGAATAACCTTAATACATTTGAGAGACAAGTAGAAACTAGGCTTAAAAAAGATTTTGAAAATAAATTTTTTCAGCTAAACAACTTGACTTCTGGACTTAAACCTCCTGCTTCTATGGCAAAGGCTATCGAGCTGAGAAACAATGCAATACAACAAGCAGAGCAAGTGAAAAATGAGCTCCAAGTTTCTAAAATGAACCTTGAAAAAGCCAAAATCGATGCCGAAGCCAACCGTGTAAGAGCCGAAGGACTTGACAACAAGATTTTACAAGAAAAATGGATAGAAGCCATAAGAAATACCAATAATAAAGTAATCATAACCGATGGTAAAACACCTGTAATACTACAATAATGAAACACAAAATACTTTACATCTTACTATTCATCGTAGGAAATGGAGTTCTTATTTACATAGACAGATTATGTTTCCAAAATCAGCCTGTATGGGGCTTTACGGCTATATTTTTCCATTTAATTTTGCTGATAAATTTCCCTTATAACAAGTTAAAATAAACAAAAAATTCCCAATTTTAGGGAGTTTTTTTTATAGTCTAATAGAATTTAGCCTTAGTGAATTGGCTATCACTGAAACAGAGCTAAAACTCATTGCTGCTGCTGCAAGCATAGGAGAGAGCAGAATCCCAAAAATAGGATAGAGCAATCCAGCGGCCACAGGTATTCCCAGCGTATTATAAATAAACGCAAAGAACAGGTTTTCTTTGATGTTTCTCATCATTTTTTCGGAAAGGATTTTGGCTTTTACTATTCCATAGATATCGCCCTTCAGCAAGGAGATTTCTGCGCTGTCTATGGCGACATCTGTCCCTGTTCCCATCGCTATTCCTATATCAGCCTGTGCAAGGGCAGGGGCATCATTGATACCGTCGCCGGTCATTGCTACTATTTTTCCTTGTTTTTGTAAATCTTTGATTTTGTTGATTTTATCTTCTGGAAGGCAGTTGGCTTGATAATTTTTTATTCCTAATTCATTTGCTACAGCATGAGCAGTTGCCTCGTTATCTCCTGTAAGCATGATGACTTCTATGTTTTTGCTCTGCAAAAATTCTACTGCTTTCTTCGCTGTTGGTTTTAGTTTGTCGGTAAAACATAAAAATCCTATAACATCATTATTTTCAACAAGATACGAGATAGTAAAGGCCTTATTGCTAAGACTTAAGATTTTTTCCTTGATTTCATCTGTTACATGGACAGCGTTTTCTGTGATGTATTTTTCATTTCCCAAAAAATATTTTTTACCGTCAATTATCCCTTCAATTCCTTTTCCAACCAAGTTTTGAAAATCTGAAACAGCCTCTATCTGTGAGGCATCAGATTTAGATAAAATAGCTTTGGATAGGGGATGTTCGCTGTTTTTGTTTAATGATGCAGAAATATTGATGATTTGATTTTCTGTATAATTCTTCGCTGGGAAAACATATTCTAATGAAGGTTTTCCTTCGGTGAGTGTTCCTGTTTTGTCTGTTATCAGGACATTTATTTTTTCCATTTGTTCTAGAGCTTCAGCGCTTTTAATCAAAATACCATTTTGAGCACCTTTACCGATGCCCACCACCACAGACATAGGCGTAGCAAGTCCCAAAGCGCACGGACAGGCGATAACCAGCACAGCCAAAGCATTTACAAAGGCATTGAAAAACTTCGGTTCGGCGCCAAAAATCCACCATAAAACAAAGGTAAGAACGGAGATGAAAACCACCACAGGGACAAATACTTTGGAGACTTTGTCGGTTAGTTTTTGTATCGGTGCTTTGCTTCTGCTGGCATCATTTACCATTTTAATGATTTGAGCCAAAAGGGTTTCGCTTCCTACGCGCTGGGATTTCATCAGGAAAGTTCCATTTCCATTGATAGTCCCTGAAATTACTTGATTATCAATGCTTTTTTCCACTGGAATAGGTTCGCCTGTAATCATACTTTCGTCTATGGTAGAATATCCCTCTATGATGACTCCATCCACGGGAATTTTTTCTCCAGGTTTGACTCTCAGGATGTTACCAGTTTTTATTTCATCGATTTTAACGGTTTTTTCCTCGCCATTTTCCCACAAATGAGCCTCAGAAGGGGAGAGGTTCATAAGTTTACGGATGGCGTTTCCTGTTTTTTGATGGGCTTTGGCTTCTAATAACTGCCCTAATAGCACCAAAGTGATAATCATGCAGACACTTTCAAAATAGATAGGCGGATGAGCATGATTAGGGAAAATATTAGGGAAAAATAAAGTAAGACAGCTCAAAACCAAAGCCGCGCCAGCACCTAAACCAATGAGACTGAACATGTTAAGATTCCAAGTTTTAAAGGAAACATAAGCCCTCTGAAAAAACATAAATCCAGCATAGACCACAGGAATAGTGAATGCTGCCTGCAAATACAGCTGCGTGTGGTGTGGGATTTTATCTATGGGAAGTCCCATCATTCCGCCCATTGCTAAGATAAATACAGGAATGGTAAAGACGAGGGCGATATAGAATTTTTTTCGTAAATCTATATAGGTGGAGTTGTCTTCTTGTCCCTCGGCCACGATTTGGACTAAATCCATTCCACAGACTGGGCAGCCTGTATTTTTGGGGTAGGTTTTGTCGCCTTCACAAAACATCGGACAATAAAATTCACCGATTTTATCTAAATTAACCTTTTGATTTTCAGTGTTTTTTGCTTTTTCTCTGATTTCCTCACGCTCTTCGATAGGAGCTAAATACATCCCACAAACAGGGCATTTTCCTTGTTTGAAGTAGAGTTTTTCTCCTTCGCATTCCATTGGACAGAAATACACACTGCTAGGCGAGATTTTGTCTTCTGGTTTGATGAATGTATAATCATGGTTATCAGGGTCTTTCAGAAAATAATGACCAATGGAACCAACGGCATCATTGAGCTGCTGGAGATTGATTTCGTTTTTGGAAGAAATTTTAGCGCTGTTGGTCTTTAAATCTACCACAGCAGAGATATCTGGAAGGGAATTCAGCTTGTCGGAAATTTTCTTTTGACAGCTGCCACAGCTCATTCCCAATATATCAAATTGTTTTTCGTGCATATTATTAAATTTTATAAAGTTAAAAAAAAGAGAATACAAAGTTAAGGATTTTATTCTTTTAACTTGCAATTTAACATAATATAAATTATAGGAAGAGATGATTTAAAGCTAAATTAAGGAGCTGTCTGGTAATATTCTTCATTGCTTTTTATGGTATCTGTGCTTAAACTAATATGTATGGTAAGTGATTTTATAATGTGGTTATTCTTATAGTATAAAACATTATTTTGTAGAATAGCCTGTCCGTTTTTTAGATATAAAAGATAATATCGGTTAGTAAGCGTATCTATATTATTAATTATAAACTCATTCGCTTCATAATTAACTTTTCCATAATATTCATTGTTCTTTGAAATTTTTTCTTCATCAAAGGATAATATAATGTTATTTATGTCTTTTTTATAGATTATTTCTCCTTTTGATTGGTCAATAACGCGATATCTTCGCAGTTTCCATTTATTATTTTTCAATTGATAACTCAGTTTTTCTGAAATGGGACCTCTTGGACCAAATCTTTCTTCCTTTCTAACATTTTCCTTACAATTTTTCAATAATAATGCTAAAATAAGCATTACCGCTATTTTAGTATGAGTTATAATTTTCTTGATGATGTTCATTTTTTATATTTTTTAAAGAAAAGGAAACTTTATTTTTCCCATATCTTGTAAAGCTTATTTTAAGCTTTTATACAATATCTGTGCATTGTATTTTATGTAAATTATTCAAAATAAGATTTAAATAACTTATATAGTAAGAAAAATCTGTGAGAGCAGTGTGATTTACTTTTTTTCTATTTATGTTTATAACTACGGATAAAATATTTTCATTGGGATAGAATAAAAACATACCTCCAGAATTGTCTGTTTTTGTAAGCATTGCTATCCCGACAGTATTATTGGAGTTGTATCTTTTTTCTAACAATTTTAAAACATCATCTTCATTCTGTAAAATCTCTGATTTCCACTCAAAATCATCATTATCCATATATTCTATATGTCCATGATAATCTATCTTCCAATCAGAAGATAATAAATCTATTACTTTTTTAAAAGATAAGTGCTCAAAATGAATATCTATATTCGCCTCTAAACTCATTTTAATTTAAAATTTTATTTTATATTACCTTTTATGATTTGTCCATTTATTATAATACAATAAGAATAAAAATAAATGAAATATGACAGATTTATAAAAATAAACTGAAGAATTAGATAAATTAAAAAAACGGTATGAATGATCATTATTAGGTGCTGATAGATAAACTAAGAATATCAGTAATATACACATAGAAACGATATGAAAACCATAATCTAAGTTTAAATAAGAAAAAACCATATTTATAATAAATTTAGTAATAATCATTATAGGAAGGAGCACAGTAATATAGAAATAAGCTATTAGCGCACCTGCATGACCATTATTTTGACCTGCCGAAATAAGAGCATAAAAAATAAAAGAAATAAGGCAAAAAAGAATGTCATAAAGATATATGCTCCATTTTTTATTCATAGGAATTTTAAAAGTCCCATAAATCATGAAACAAAGTAAAACAAGGAGTATCATAAAAATTATTTTAT
>CAUSFO010000024.1:0-20888 GCA_963530895.1 uncultured Flavobacteriaceae bacterium
AAGAAGATACCGAATTAGTCCCTTTCTCCCAGTGGCTTGAAGAAGAAATAGAAATATTATTATCTTCATTTTTATGAGTTTTTTTAGTCTGTTATCTGTTGTTATTATTTATTTTAATATGTGATTATAGATAAAATCAAAAAACATGTACCATTTCATGCCCTGATGTGAATGCATAATCTAAGAGATTATTTATTGTCCTTACTTCTGTTAAACATCTCTTTCATTATTATACAAAAAGCACCCTAAAAAAGGTGCTTTTGTATGTATTTTAGAATTATTAAAATCTTATTGTCGCTGTGGCTGCTAGAGAAACTCTCCCTAAGCCTTCTTTTTTGTCATTATTTGCGAGTGAAAGGCTCCTTCCATTTTCAACATGGAGTTTCACAGCTCCCAGCCCGAAACCTAGCTGAGGCCCTATCAAGAACGAACGACTCACAGCATACTGATACCCTATCGTGCTATAAAGCCCTATTGAAGAACCTTTCACCTCAAAATTTCCAAGAAGACCTAAAAAATTACTACTCGTATATTGCTGATAGCCCAGCGCTACATCCCAATAAAATTTATGTGGTGTGTCCATTTCAAAATTAGAATACATGAACGACGGTCCTATGAAGATAATTCTATCCTTTGTGCTAAGATATACTCCGCCAAGACTAGTTTCCGCAGAAGCAGAATATCTATTGAATTTCAGTCCAAGTCCCATATTAGGAGCTATTCTATGATAAGCCGAGATATCAAAATGAAACCCCGAAGTAATTTTTTCTACATGACTTCTGAAAGGATATGTGATACTACCATCTATCTCTGCAGTTCTCCACGCATACCCTGCACTTGCCATTATGCTCACCTTACTCTGTTTTACATTTTCTACTTCTACCACTACACTACTCTCTTGTGCTTTACATGGCAATGAAAATGCCGCCGCCAAAGCAAGAATTGATAATTTTCTTTTCATGATTTATATTAAAATTAAATTTTCCGCTAATTTATACAATTTAAAATCATCCACAAACTTTATAAACCGAATTTAATAAAGCTCTCGAAGAGCATCTATATACTCATAACCCGTAAGGTCAAATTTCACAGGGACAATGCTGATATAGCCGTTCATTAGAGCTGTTTCATCGGCATCTTCACCTTCATCCATGTTATTAAAGTAGCCCGTGAGCCAGTAGTATTTTTTGCCCTGTGGATTGACTCTTTCATCGAAGTTTTCCTCCCATTTTGCCTGCGCCTGTCGGCAGATTTTGATGCCTTTTATCTCTTCTTTTTTTAGTTTAGGAATGTTCACATTTAGGACTATTCCCTTTGGCATCGGGTTTTTCAAGGTTTTTAAAACTATTTCTTGAATAAAATCTTTTGCTTGGTCAAAATCCGCCTCAAAACTGAAATCCAGCAAAGAGAACCCAATCGCAGGAATGCCCTCTACACCAGCCTCCACAGCAGCAGACATCGTTCCAGAGTAAATAACATTGATGGACGAATTTGCCCCATGATTTATCCCCGAAACCACCAAATCCGGCCTGCGCGGAAGAACCTTATCCAAAGCCAATTTTACGCAGTCCACAGGCGTCCCGCTACACGCGAAGTCCCGCTGTACGCCTTCCATTCTTATCTCCTCCACCATCAGGGTAGAATTTATCGTGATGGCGTGTCCCTTGCCACTCTGCGGAGAATCTGGCGCCACTACGACCACCTCTCCTATTTCGTTCATAAATTCTATGAGTTTTCTAATCCCTGGTGCGGTGATTCCATCATCATTCGTTACCAAAATCAATGGTTTTCTATCTTGTTTATTCATTATCTTTAAAAAATTTCAACAAAAATAACGAAAATTTAGGTCTAGTTTAAAATAAGATATTAAATTTGTAAGTTAAAAATTTTCTTGAATTAAAATCAGTGCAAAAAATGCTTAAAAAGTTATTTAAATTAAATAAAATATTGTTCGCAGCTCCATTGATGACCTTGATGTTCTGCTTCAATGCGCCTAAAAATGATGATGAAAAAATGCACATCATCATGATAAATGTAAAGAATGCACTTGCACATGTACATTATCAGCCAAAACCGATAAATGACGCCTATTCTCGCGAGGTTTACAAAAATTACTTCGAGACGATAGACCCTGCAAAAAGATATTTTCTGCAGTCGGATATGGATGAATTTGAGAAACACAAAAACCAGCTTGATGACTATCTCAATAACGGAAACTTGGTTTTCTACAAACAAACCATAGACAGACTCTATCAGAGAGTAAGCGAAATTGATAAAATGACTCAGGACATCCTGAGCAAACCTATTGATTTGACCGAAGATGATGAGCTTATCCTAGAACCAAAACTAAAAAAAGCTCCTGCTGATAAACAGGAACTCTACAACGAGTGGAAAAGATATATCAAATACAATATCCTCCAAGAGATAGAAACGATGACCAGCAAAGAAGAACTCCAGCAGGAGAAGAAAGATTCTGTCATCGCTCATAAACTGAAAGACACTATCAATGTAAAAAAACTCTCTCTGGAAGAGAAAAAAATAAAGGCTACCAAAGAGATAAAAGACCTTATCTCCCACACCTTCAAGAGATTCCAAAAGAGAAAGAAAATGGACTGGTTCAGTGTGTATATAAATGCCTACACAGAGGTGTTTGACCCACACACTAACTATTTTTCTCCAAAGGACAAAGAAGATTTTGATACTAGTTTCGCTGGAAAAGTGATCGGAATCGGTGCGCAGATTCAAGAGAAAAAAGGAAATCTCTACATGGGACCTCTAGTGGTAGGAGCTCCAGCATGGAAGTCTAAACAAATATCCGAAGGAGATAAAATCCTAAAAGTAAGATCTAAGCCAAATGAAGAAGCTATCAATGTAGTAGGAATGCTGGTAGATGAGGCTGTAAGGCTCATCCGTGGAGAAAAAGGCACGGAGGTAACTCTCACTTTACAGAAAAAAGATGGCAGCATAAAAGAAGTAAAACTCATTCGTGAAGAAGTATCTATAGAAGATACTTTCGCGAGAAGTATCATCGTAAATTCACCAAAAGGCGAAAAATACGGATACATCTACCTTCCAAGCTTTAACGCTGATTTTGATGACCCGAATGGTAGAAATGCATCTGATGATGTAAAAGCCGAAATCGTGAAGCTGAAATCTCAAAACATTAAAGGAATCATCCTAGATGTGAGAAACAATGGAGGCGGCTCACTCACGGAAGTAGTGGACATCGTAGGACTTTTCATGAAAAACGGCCCTGTGGTGCAGATAAAAGACCCAAATGGAAGAATCAACATATTAAGAAACAAAACCAATTCGCCAGTATGGGAAGGCCCTCTAGTGATTATGCAAAATGAGTTCTCCGCTTCTGCATCCGAAATCCTAGCAGGAGCAATGAAAGACTATGGAAGAGCCGTGGTTGTAGGTTCGCCGCACTCCTACGGAAAAGGAACTGTGCAGACCTTTGCAGACCTAAACCGCTTCATGAATTCTACGGATGACTTTGGTTCTATAAAACTGACTATCCAGAAATTCTATAGAGTCAATGGAAAATCTACCCAGCTGAAAGGTGTAGATGCTGATATACCGATGAACGACTTTTTCTCTTACTCCGAAATCGGAGAAAGATATAGAGACAATGCCCTTCCATGGGATCAGATTCCTACTACAAGATTTGCTCCTGTGGGAACGCTGAATATTTCTAGCTTACAGAAAAACAGCCAAAACAGAATGAGTAAAAACTCTAATTATCAGCTACTTTTAGAATCGGCACAATGGAGAGAAAAACTAGATAAAGAAGAAAAAATCACATTGAACTTAAATAAGTTTAATAAACTGATGAAATCAAGAAAAGACCAGATTAAAAAATTCAAATCTTTATCTAAGTACGATAACAAGCTGCTTTTCACGCTACACAAAGATGAACAAGTGAGAGGTAAGAAAGATGAGGTTTTCGCGAAAAAAAGCGAATCTTGGCTTAAAAACCTGAAACGAGATTTATTCTTAGAAGAAACTGTGAATGTTATTTCAGAAATGAAATAAAAAAACTTGATAAAATGAGCTTAAAAGAATTTTTAGAATATCCGATACTTTCTATCCACACCTATACACTACACATGTATCAGGTAATAGGAGTTGCTGTGGTGATTTGTGTCTCATATATTGTTGAGAAAATTTCTAAAAAAATCTTTTACAGGCGTTCATCACAGGTGGACAAAGGAACCAAATATGCTCTACATCAGATTGTATATTACGGAATTATCATTGTCACTTTCCTAATCATCATGCGGATTTTGGGAGTAAATATTTCTCCGTTTTTGGTAGGTTCTAGTGCAGTCTTGGTAGGGATAGGTCTTGGACTTCAAAATTTATTTTTAGATTTTATTTCTGGAGTTATTATTTTATTAGACAAGAGTGTCCGTGTGGGAGATGTCCTTGATATGAACGGCGTAATGGGCAGGGTGGAACAAATAAGCATGAGAACCACCAAAATACTCACTACAGACCGCAAAACCATAGTTTTCCCTAACTCATACCTTACCAAGGACAAACTTACCAATTATTCATCTCATGATGCTGCCAATGCCTTCTACATAGATATAGGTGTGGACTATAAAACGGATATCAAAATGGTAGAAAACCTCCTTGTAGAGGCAGCCAAGGAAAATCCAGATATTTCCAAAGAGCGAGAACCTTTCATCAGGCTGAATGATTTTGCAGATTCTTCTCTCAATCTTAGGCTTTATTTCTTTTCTAATGACCCTTTTCATATTTCCCACACGAGAAGCGAAATAAGAAAGTCTATTTTGGAGAAATTCCGAGCTAATAATGTAAATATCCCATTCCCTACAACTACTATAGATTTCCCTGCTTATAAATAAAAAAATAGTCAAGAATTTCTTCTTGACTATTTTTATTTATTCTGTACGGAGCATTATTTCATATATTTCAAAATAATCTGAATAATCCCCATCACTCTTGAACCTCTCTTCTTTTATCAGTTCCTTTTCCACATAAGTTCTTTTCACATACCATTTCCCTTTTTTGCTATATTCGACAGTTTCTGCATCCGCATAATAGGACTTTAGTTTTAGCACCCCTTTTTCTATCTTTCCATCTTTTATAACTATTTTACTCATTGGCTTTCCTTTGTCATCGAAAGGTGTTATTTCTGCACTAAAATACGCATCTTCATCATATCTATTATTTGTTGTATAATAATATTTAAGTTTACCATCTGAATATATTTTCACCTCATAGATATCTTTACTTTCATCATATTTCTTCTCATATGTAGGTTTTCCTTCCATGTTTACTTCTCTAGTCTCCATCAGAAGACCATCTTTATAAGTAGACTGAGATCCTCCCTCTATAACACTGCCATTATACGGAAGTCCATCTCTGTAAGTAAGAACTTGTTTCCCACCATTTCCAAAACTCCATATTTCTTTAGCTCCCCCTTCATCATCATAGAAATATTGGTTTTGTAATTCTCCTTCTTGGTCAAAATACTTGCCTTCCAGCCCTTTCCCATTTTTATAGGTAAGGATTGATATTATTTTTTTTGTTTTTTCATACATATCAATTTCTATCTTCTCACCATTATAGGGTGTCATCATGTCCATTTCCTTGTCATATCTGTACTCTAGACTTCCTATTTTCTTACCACTTTCATCATATACAACCTCCGTAGCGGTTTTCCCATGTGATTTGTAAGTTTTTTTCAACTTGCCGTTTCCATAGTAACATTTGGATTCAGTAGGCATATCGTAAGTTGTTGATTGTCCTGAGAAATTTTCGATACAAGAAACTTTCATAGGACTTACATAATATTTTACATTTATCCCTGTATAAAGGCCGTCTTTATTTATCTTTTGGCTGCCTATATATTTCCCATTTTCATCATAATATTTGACTTCGGAAGCTGTGTAAGGGTCACCTCCCGCATAGATTTCTTCAAAACGGATTCCCTGTAATGATTTCCCATAAGTTGTCATCTTTACAACATCACCATCTTTATACTCGGTAATCGTATTATTTTGATAATCATTTTCATAACCATATGATTTACCACTAAATACAGCATAGTTTTTATAAATAAAATCTTGGGAAATACGGCCGTCTTCTTGGTAACTCTTATGCTCCCCTACCTGAGCTCCTTTTGAGAAATTTGACACCATACTCACTTTTCCATCTGGATAGTACCATGTAACTTTTCCATCAAAAACCTCTTGATTAGGCGTTTTATCCGAAGCCTTACCCTCCATCTGCAAGGTTCCGTTGATATAATAATCTTTGATTAAATAATAATCCCCCTGCTGAGTAGTTTCTCGGTAAAAAGATGCCTTTTTCTTATCTTTGATGATGTTCCATTCCTCATCAAAATAAATCACCCCCTGCGACTGTGCATAAATACCCTGACAAAGAGCAAATGCAGATACGATAAAAAATCTTTTCATTTTTCTAATTCATTTAAATTTCACCTCCAAAGATAAAGAATATTTTGACTGATACAATTACTTTTTGAGGACTTTTAATTTTAGTGAATTATAAAATATTACACCTATTAAAAACACTAAACATAAATTTCATAGAAGACTAAAAAAGCCAAAAGAAAAACACATAAAAAAAATCCAAGACTTATAAAAATCTTGGATTTTGTGGGTTCTAAGGGATTCGAACCCCTGACCCTCTGGGTGTAAACCAGATGCTCTGAACCAACTGAGCTAAGAACCCTATCTGTGGGCGGTGAGGGATTCGAACCCCCGACCCTCTGGGTGTAAACCAGATGCTCTGAACCAACTGAGCTAACCGCCCTCATTTGAGTGGTGCAAATATACGGATTTTTATTTAACCTCCAAATTTTTTTCTAAAAAATCTCCAACTACAAAATTACTCCCCCCTATAAAAATCATCTCACCCTCCTTACAGCTAGCTTTTGCAGACTGATATCCCGCCTCCACGCTATCAAAAATTTTGAAATCTACCCCTGCCTCCACCAGCAAATTTTCATAATCTTTCGGGTGTCTTCCCCTGTGAATTGCAGGTTTTACAAAATAATAATGAGCATCACGAGGAAGAATTTTCAGAACCTCATCTATATTTTTTTCCTGAACAAAACCTAAAACAATGTGTTTATGACAGTGATACTCAGACAACTGGCTAAACACCATATCCAGTCCTACTTTGTTATGCCCTGTATCACAGATAGTTAGCGGGTTTTTAGAAAATTCAAACCAGCGCCCGATGAATCCTGTATTTTTCTGAACATGGAGCAGTCCATCGTGAATATTTTCATCAGAAATAGAAACATTTTTCTTCCTCAAAGCCTCCACCAAAACCAAAACCACACGGATGTTTTTTCGCTGATAATTCCCCTTCAAATCGGTTTCCAAATCCGTTCTCACCTCCGTAGCATCTATAAATTCCGTCCCCACTGCATCGGCTTTTTCGCGAATTATATTTTTAACCAAAATATTTTCATCGCCAGAGATTATCGGAATATTTTCTTTGATAATTCCCGCCTTTTCCACAGCTATCTGCTCCAGCGTTTCGCCCAAAATATCCTGATGGTCAAACTGGACATTCGTAATCGCCGAAACCAGCGGAGTGATGATATTAGTGGAATCCAGCCGTCCACCGAGACCTACTTCAATAATGGCAAAATCCACCTCATTTTGATAAAAATATTCAAACGCCATGATGGTCGTAAATTCAAAAAAAGAAGGCAAAATCTGCTCTGGGATTTGTTTTAATTTCTGAATAAACTGATACACAAACTCCTTGTCCACCTTCTCTCCATTGATTTTCACCCGCTCTGTAAACTCCACTAAATGAGGCGAATTATAAATCCCAACCTTGTAGCCAGCCTCCTGCAAGATAGAAGCCAGCATATTGCTCGTAGAACCCTTCCCATTGGTTCCGCCGATGTGGATGGTTTTTATCTTATTCTGCGGATTTCCCCAGTAATCACAGAGTTTTTTTATATTATCCAGCCCTGGTTTGTAGGCTTTTTTTCCATTTTCCTGATAGTTGGGCGTTTGTTTAAAAAGCCATTCCAGCGCCTCTTGATAGTCCTTTTTGTCCATCTCTAAAAATTTCCGCCAAAGATATAAACATCTTTTTAAATTAAATTGATTTTATAAAATTCAATTATTTTTGATTTGTTAGATTAATCTAATTTTGTAAATTTGGAAAATAAAACAATTTGAATGGATTTAAGTTCGTTAAAAACAGGTCAAAAAGGCGTAGTTTTAGGGATTTCTCCGGAATGCAAGGGAGAAATCAGACAGCGGTTTTTAGATTTAGGATTCATCAAAGGTACTGAAATTCATATCCAAAACATCAGCCCGCTGGGTGACCCTATCGCCTACAATATTCATAACACACTGATTGCCTTACGAAAAGAAGACACTAAATATATTCTGATAGAGATTAAAAGTTAAACTGAAATGAAATCAACCTGCCAAGTCTGCGAACTCAATACAGCCAGCCAACTAAAAAAGTTGGGAGAAAACGCCGCGAATACACAGTTTACAATAGCCCTTGCTGGAAATCCCAACACAGGGAAAAGCACTATTTTCAATGCTTTGACTGGGCTAAAACAGCATACAGGAAACTGGCCTGGCAAAACGGTAACACATTCCGAAGGGTATTTTTCTTATCAGCAAAACACCTTCAAAATTGTAGACCTGCCTGGCACTTATTCACTACTTTCCACTTCTGATGATGAGGAGGCTGCCAGAGATTTTATTTTATTTGGGAAACCTGACATCACCGTAGTAGTGGTGGATGCAGGGCGTATGCAGAGGCATTTCAGCCTTTTATTACAGGTGATAGAAGTTTCGGATAATGTGATTCTTTGTCTTAATCTAATGGATGAGGCGAAAAAACATGGCACCGAAATTGACACCCGCACCCTGTCTCGCGACTTGGGAATTCCTGTGATAGGCACCAGTGCAAGGTCTAAAGATGGAATTCCTGAACTTCTATCTACAATCCATAAAATGGCAAAAGGAGAGATTACCACAAAGAAAAAATCTTTCATAAAGCCTACTGAAATAGTAAAAAACTCGGTGGAGAAAGTTGCTAAACACCTCTCGCAGCTTGACCCAGAGCTTGACAATACCGAATGGATAGCTGCCAGATTATTGGAAGGGAATGAAAATCTCGCAGAAGAATTAAAAAAAGGAATAATATCCACTCGTATCAATTCCGAAAATTTTGAGCCGATACTTCATTTAGTAGAAGTATGCAAAACCGACTTCCCTAAAAACTACCATGATGAACGAATAGAAAACCTCTATGCTGAGGCCGCTAAAATCACACAGTCATCCGTATCTTCTACTGAATCACAGAGGCTGTTCCGTATAGAACGGATGATAGACAATCTGGTCACGCACAGAATATGGGGATTTGGGATTATGTTTCTCTTATTGAGTTTGGTTTTATGGCTGACTATCATTGGGGCTAATTATCCATCGGAATTTCTCTCTTTCCTGCTTTTAGAGAAGATTTATCCTTTTCTAAAAACCGGTGCTAATGATCTTAATTTTCCTTGGTGGCTGAACGGATTACTGATAGACGGCATCTACCTTGCCACGGCTTGGGTCGTCTCCGTGATGCTCCCTCCTATGGCGATATTTTTCCCATTATTTACCCTTTTGGAAGATTTTGGTTATTTGCCGAGAGTAGCTTTTAATTTGGATAGAATTTTCAGAAAAACAGGCGCCCATGGGAAACAAGCGCTCACTATGAGTATGGGCTTTGGGTGTAATGCTGCTGGTGTGGTAGCAACCAGAATCATCAACAGCCCTAGGGAAAAACTTATCGCTATCATTACGAATAATTTTGCGCTATGTAACGGAAGATGGGGCACGCAGATTCTTATGGCTACCCTATTCATAGGGATATTAGTCCCTGAGCAATGGTCGGGTCTTGTTTCTATGCTTGCTGTCGTAGGTATTGTAATTTTAGGAATTGCATTTACCTTCTTCACTTCTTGGCTTTTATCAAGAACATTGCTCAAAGGAGAGGCTTCGTTTTTCACCTTGGAACTGCCGCCTTACAGACCTCCACAAATATGGCAAACGATATACACTTCTCTGATAGACAGAACGCTGATAGTCCTATGGAGAGCCATAGTCTTCGCTGTTCCAGCGGGAGCCGCTATTTGGCTGATTTCCAATATCAGTATCGGCGGCCACCCGATTGCTCTATGGATGATAGACGGGCTGGAACCTTTCGGGCTGTTTTTAGGGCTGAATGGAGTGATTCTTTTGGCTTACATCTTGGCTATTCCTGCCAATGAAATCGTTATTCCTACGATATTGATGCTCACTTCTTTAACATTAGGAAACGATGCTTTAGCAGGAGTATTATTTGAAACTTCGGATAACGAAATCGCCTCAATTCTGCAAATGGGAGGATGGACTACCCTTACGGCTATAAATCTGATGCTGTTTAGCCTGCTGCACAACCCATGCAGCACCACTATTTACACCATTTATAAAGAAACTGGAAGTAAAAAATGGACAAGCATTGCTACTTTCCTTCCTGTTTTGTATGGATTTATCGTATGTTTTATCGTTACACAGATTTGGAATTTCTTTCATTAAATAAATGTTTTAATATTTCATCTTTCCCTTATCTTTGTGATAAATTTTAATAAAATGAATCAACTGAAAATCATTATATTATTTTTTACCCTTTCTATTTCTGCTTTCCTAAAATCACAAGCGATAGATGCGCCGCATTCTTTCGTAGTAGTAGGTTTTACCGCAAATATGGGAAATTTAGGAAAACTCACGACCTTCGGTGGATACAGCCCGACTGACAACTCGTACATTGCAAGGGTTTTGCCGACATTTACGATTAATAAATACATCTCGCTGACGCCTGGTTATGCCTTTTTTCAAGATTATGAATCCAAGAGCGAAAACGCAGAGCACCAGATTATGGCTTATGCCACTTTCACCCTTCCTATCAGCAATAAACTGTCCATTACTGACAGAAATATGTACTACTATCAGATAAAAAACTACGCAAGTAATACTGCTACTTACAGAAATAGATTAGGTCTAAACTACAAAATAAAAGTCAAAGACATTCCTGTAAGCCTCTATGCACATGATGAAATCTACATAAATCTGGAAAACGGAAAACTACGAAACAGAGTTTATGTAGGGTCAAGCGTAAGTCTAAGCTGGCTCACTCCACAGCTGATGTACTACATGCAGTCCGAAAAAGGAAAAACCAACAAGCATTACTGGATGATGTCCCTACTAGTGCCTTTAGAGAAATTTGGGTTCTTTTCTGGGAAAAAGAAATAATTTCGCATAAAATGAAGCGTTATCAAGAAAAACACATAAAAATATGGAAAGAAGGCGCTTGGGTTGTTTGTCCTGAATGCCATAATTCTGCTATTATAACGCCTGATGGACACCTAGTCCACTGCTATCATTGTGGATACGAAAAGAAAAGTGAAGACTTGCTGTCTTTTACAGCTGTTATCAAGTTAAACTGTCCAAACTGCGGCACGGCCATTCACAACGAACAGCACGGAATGAAAAACAAAATGGATGAAGTTCTCATCAAATGTCAAAATTGCTCTTTTCCATTATCCATAAAACCTCACTATGAAGAAACCTACAACAAAATAAACCCAAATAAAGATGGACTAAAATGTGATTATATTTTTGGGCTGCCTTATTTTTTTCAAGAAAATGTGCGGGAAAATCTCTTTTGGGCAGAAAATACACTCCATATAAAGGTAATAGAGGATTATGTTTCTTCCGACCTCCGTGAGCGAGAAGGTATGTCATTGGTGGCTAAACTTCCCACTTTCATCAAAAGCAAAAAAAATCGTGATGCGATTTTAAAAATCATACAAAGATGGGAAAACCTAATCAACGAAAATCCATCTTCTTAAAAACAAAAAAACTGCCCTGATAGAGAGCAGTTTTATATTTTTTAGTATGCCTTAGCGAAAAGAACCCTGCGCTTGGAAGGTTTCCCCGAAATAAGAGACACGCCGTCTTCCTCCACAGCATCCAGCGGGATACATCGTATGGTAGCTTTGGTTTCCTCCTTGATGCGTTCCTCTTCTTCCTCCGTTCCATCCCAGTGGGCTGCGATGAAACCGCCTTTTTCCTCCAAAACTTTTTTGAACTCCTCGTAAGTGTCCACTTTTGTAATGTTTTCATTTCGGAAGTTAAGCGCACGCTGGTAGATGTCTTCCTGAATTTTCGTAAGAAGCTGGTGAATGTAATTCTCCACCCCTGCTATCGGCTGGGTCTCTTTGCTCAGCGTATCTCGTCTCGCAATTTCTACCATGCCGTTTTCTAAATCCTTTGGTCCTATGGCTATTCTCACCGGCACGCCTTTCAGCTCGTATTCTGCAAATTTCCAGCCTGGTTTGTGCGTAGCACGGTTGTCGTACTTTACAGAAATTCCCAGCGCTTTCAGTTTTTCACTAATTCCGAGAGCAACTTCATCGATTTGGGCTAATTGCTCCTCGCCTTTGAATATCGGCACAATAACTACCTGTATCGGTGCAAGTTTCGGCGGCAGAACCAATCCAAAATCATCTGAATGCGACATGATAAGCGCCCCCATCAATCGGGTTGATACGCCCCACGATGACGCCCATGCGTATTCTATCTTTCCTTCGCTGTTTGTAAATTTCACATCAAATGCTTTTGCGAAGTTTTGACCTAAAAAGTGCGAAGTCCCTGCCTGAAGTGCCTTCCCATCCTGCATCATCGCTTCTATACAATAGGTTTCATCTGCTCCTGCGAATCTCTCGCTTGGAGATTTTAGCCCGCGAACCACCGGCACTGCCATCATTTTTTCAGAGAAATCAGCATAAACTTCCATCATCTGTTTTGCTTCTGCTTCTGCTTCTTCCTTGGTAGCGTGAGCTGTGTGCCCTTCCTGCCAAAGGAACTCCGAAGTACGAAGGAACGGACGCGTTCTCATCTCCCATCGAACCACATTCGCCCATTGGTTTATAAGTATCGGAAGGTCTCTATAAGACTGAATCCAGTTTTTATAAGTATTCCAAATAATAGCTTCTGAAGTAGGTCTTACGATAAGTTCTTCCTCCAATTTTGCTTCTGGATCTACGATAAGTTTTGATGGATTTTCTGGGTCTGTTTTCAAACGATAGTGCGTAACTACCGCACATTCTTTAGCAAATCCCTCTGCGTTTTTTTCTTCTGCTTCGAACAAACTTTTCGGAACGAAAATAGGGAAATAAGCGTTTTGGTGTCCTGTTTCCTTAAATCTTCTGTCCAGCTCATCTCTCATCTTTTCCCAAATGGCGTATCCATACGGCTTGATAACCATACAGCCGCGAACACCTGAGTTCTCTGCTAGGTCTGCTCCTACGATAAGTTCGTTATACCATTTACTATAATCTTCTGCTCTTGAAGTTAATTTTGCCATAAATATTAAAATATTTTTTTATTTTTACTGATAAAAATCATTATTCAGGATTACTCCAATATGATTTTTGGTATAATTTTGGTAATAATTTTGCAAATGCAAATATAGTAATTAACATTAAACCATTTGATATGAAAAATAATACATTTTCTGATACAATAATCCCTTTTGTTTCCAAAACAGCCTTGGCTTTGGCAAGTGGATTATTTTTAGTTTCTTGTGGTATCCAGTCTGGATACACAGAGACAGATGGTATCTATTACGACCCTGCAACGGACAAAATAGAAAGAAAACTAGCATGGCAGGAGCCTGACTACTATGATATGGACGAAAGAGCTGGTTTTGAGGATGATAATAATCAAACAGGAATTATTGGACAAGCTCAGAAAAACCAGCAGCTACAAAACCAAAAATACAGCAACAAAAACTGGGGCGGAGACAGCCAAAGAATCTCTTCCAGCTCCGACTGGGGAACTTATACAGGAACGCAAAATAATTTCTATTATGACAATTATTCTTCTTGGGGTTATCCTTATTATGGCAGTTTTTATTCGCCGTATTATTTTGGGTATTATAACTCATACTTCGGTTACCCTCGCTCTTCAGGATGGGGATTAGGTTTCTCGTGGGGAATGAGTCCATGGAGCTACAACTACAATTATTATTACAACCCTTACTGGAACTATAACTACTGGGGATACAGCCCTTACTATTATAATAATTACTACTATAACCCTTATTACTACAATCCGTATTATCGTGGTTATTATGATGGTTATTACTATGATAATTATTACTATCCTCGTCATTACAGAACGCCTGCGAAAACTTACAGAAGCAGCGACCCAGATGAAATCTACAGAGGAAATGATAATAACTCCTACCGTAGCAGAACCTACACGCCTAACAATGGTGGATTTAATAGAAGCAACAACCAGATGAATAGACCAAATAATGGTTTTGACAGACCTTCTGACTGGGGAAATCATAACTCTGATATAGAGCGATACCAACAGCAAAACAATACTTGGAGAGATAATTCTTCATCAAACAATGGAGGAAATAATAACTCCAATAGTGGTAATGGCGGTTTTGGAAGAAGATCGAACTGGTAAAACTTTAAAATTATTGTAAAAATGACAAAGAAAATTTCAATATTAGTAGGTATTTCAGCAAGTGCTTTGTTCTTTGCGCAGGATGTTTCTATCATCAGAAATACCTCTACGATTTATGACAATATATCTTCCCTAGGAACCGCAAGATATAACGCAATGGCTGGTTCTATGGGAGCATTGGGAGGGGATGCCTCTGTGCTAAATACCAACCCTGCTGGTCTGGGAGTATTCATCACAGATGATGTAAGCGCCTCGCTGGCTATCAATTCTAATAAATCTACGGCTAGTCTGGCAGGAAAATCTACAAGCCAAAACATAAGCAAGGCTAATTTAGGGAACGCTAGTGGAGTTTTATCTTTTCAGTCAAATGAACAGAATGCATGGAAATTTGTAAATGTGGGGATTAACTATGTTACTCAAAATGTAAGTGATAAATTACAATCTCCAGGAAATGCAAATATAACATCTGCTATACATCAAGATAATGATAAAAATAAACCCATTACAGACTACAACATATTCGAAGGGCATTTGTATGAGACCATAGGACATCATTCAAAACTGAATTTAGGTATTGGTGGAAATTATGACAACAAAATCTACATAGGTGCAGCAGTGAATTTCTCTTCTGTGAATATAGAGCAGTATGACGAAGTTAAAGTTTCCTCATTAAATACAAAAAAAATAAAGCGTTTTTCTAGACAAAATACACCTTACATAGAGGATGCTGATGGGTTTTCGCTATCTCTTGGGGTAATAGGAAAACTGAGCAACGCCGTTAGATTAGGAGCTTCTATAGAGTCGCCTACTTGGTACAGCATAGATAGGGAGTATAATTTTTACGCAATAAATGGTTCAGGTCTTTTTCAAAACAGCTACACAGAAAGTCGCTCTTTCAGAACTCCAACTAAATTAACACTAAGTGGGGCTTTTATCCCTAATAAACATTTTGCCTTTAATGTGGATTACAGAGTGGATTTAGGCAAACCTAATTTCGGTGGTGGTGCAGCGGATGTTCAGTTGAATAATTTCTATGAGTCTGCTTACAAGGCTCAGCATGAAGTAAGAATAGGAGGAGAATACAGAATAAAATCTTTCCGAATAAGGGGTGGGTACGCCTTTACAACCAGCCCATTCAAAGACCATACAGAAAAAATGTTTGACAATAATGCGAATGTAGTAAATGGAAAATTATCCAACTACATTGTAGGGAAAACACAGGTGATTTCAGGGGGGATAGGATATGATTTCAAACTATTCTACATCGATGCATCCTACCAGCATAGAACTCACGAACATAGCAATCCGTTCTTTGCAGGAAGCTATTTTAATAGAGATTGGGATGGAAGTCCAGGAAACAATAGCACAAGTACTACCAGCATCGTTTCTAATGCAAAGAACCAAAAAGGACATCTTATCCTTACATTAGGATGGAAATTTTAGACTTAAATATTTATCAAAAAGGATTGCAAATCGCAGTCCTTTTTTTATTGATTCTAAATTAGTAACTTTGTGTTCAAATTTTTTATTTTATGAATCAATTACAAGAAAAAACCATTGGCGAATATGTAGCGGAAAATTTCCGCACAGCGGCTGTTTTCAAAAAATACGGCATAAACTTCTGCTGCAAAGGCGGTAGAACAATAGAGGAAACCTGCAAAATGAAGGACTTAGACCCTGCTCCCATCTACGAAGACCTGAAAAACACTCCACAGGGAGCAGTAGAAGAAAATGATTTTAATAATTGGTCTCTTACTGATTTGGCTGATTACATCAAGGAAGTTCACCACGAGTATATTCAGGAGAAATCTATCTACCTGCTTCAGTTTTTGGATAAACTCTGCCGAGTTCACGGTGAGAGACATCCAGAATTATTCAAAATCAATGAACTATTCACCCTTTCTTCTCAAAATCTCATCGTACACCTGAGAGATGCCGAGGAAAAACTCTTCCCATACATCAGAGAAAAAGAGCAAAATCCTGAGACTGCATTCGGTGGAGATTTACAGGCTTACATAGAAAAACTACAGGCAGTCTACCAAACAGAAAAGGAAAGATTTGAGGAGATTGCAAGGGTTTCGGATGATTTCACGCCTCCCGAAGGTGCCTGCACTACATACAGAGTTACATTCCAGATGCTCAATGAGTTTGATGAATATCTACAGCTCTACATTCATCTTGAAAACAACATCCTTTTTCCAAAACTTCTTAAATTATAATAAAAAACGCCTTTTTAAAGGGCGTTTTTTTTGTTTTTTATATATTTTTTTTAAATTTGTAATCATTATATCCTAATTTATTAGGGATATGAAGAAAATAAGATTCTAAAAAAGAAATAAAAATAAATCATATATGACAAAGAAGAAAATAAATACTTTCATAGGTTCCATTGGAGCTTTTATTGGAATTGCTGTGTTTATCGCTTATATTCCACAAATTATCGCAAATTTACAGGGAGAAAAAGGACAGCCGTGGCAGCCTTTATTTGCTTCCATTTCTTGTTTGATTTGGGTTATTTATGGCTGGACAAAGGAGCCGAAAAAAGATTATATCTTAATTATACCAAATGCTACAGGGGTTATCTTAGGTTTTTTAACATTCTTGACTTCTTTTTAAAAGTTATCCGATTGGTTTTTCATATTTTTGCGGAATTATTTGCCCAAAAATGGACAAATTTTAAAACCATCTAAACAATGAGTGATACACTAAAAGGGTATTTATTTGCCCTCGTTTCGGCGCTTACTTACGGAATGATTCCGCTTTTTATGATTCCATTGAAAAAATGGGGGTTTTTCTCTATAGATACCGCCTTATTTTATCGGTTCTTGATTGCGGCAATCCTAATTTTGGGATATTTGGTTTTCTACCAAAAAGAAAGCGTAAAAATCAACTTAAAAGAAGGCACTGTTTTAAGCATTTTAGGACTTTTCTACGCTCTCTCGGCGGAGTTTTTGTTTATAGCGTATGATTTCCTGAGCCCTGGGATTGCATCTACTATATTTTTCATTTATCCCATTATGGTTGCTCTTATTTTGGGAATATTTTTCAAAGAAAAAATAACGCTTGCCACCACCATTTCGCTGGTTATCGTAGTTGTGGGAGTGGGTGTTTTGAGCATTAAAGATAATTTTGAGATCAATTACATCGGACTTTTCGTTTCGCTGCTGGGCGCATTGATGTATGCTTTGTATATGATTATTGTAAATAAAACTAAAATCAATGCTTCTGGCGTGAAAGTTTCTTTTTATTCAATGGTATTTGCGTCATTGTTTTTCCTCGTTAAAACGCTTGTTTTAGGAAACAGTGTTGCTATCCCTTCTCTGGAAATCGGCACTCATTTGGCTTTATTCTCGCTGATAACTACGGCTTTATCAGTAGTTTCGCTGGTTTATGCCATTAAATTTATTGGTTCTACGCCTACAGCCATCATGGGAGCTGTGGAGCCTGTGGTGGCCGTGATGATAAGCGTGGGACTATTCGGTGAAGCTCTGACTTTCTCACTGATTGCCGGCGTAATTATCATCATCTCTGGTGTTTTGATAGATGTAGTTTTCAATAAGAAAAAATAAAAAAAGCTCCTTCAAAAAGGAGCTTTTTCTTTTTATAGTTCTAATGCCTTTTTCTCTGCATTGACTAAGCCGTCTAGATTTTTCCCGCCTGCAGTCGCAAAGCCTGGGTTTCCACCGCCGCCGCCTTGGATTTCTTTCGCAAGGTCTTTCACGATGTTTCCTGCATGATATTTATCCTCAATATCAGCCGAAACTCCTACTGTAAGCATTGGTTTTTCTCCTGTATCAGAAAGGATAACTACCACAGACTGTGGAACTTCTTTTTTCAGCTGGAAGACAATATCTTTCACCGTTCCTGCATCCAGAGATGTTCTCTTCACCAAAAGTTTTTTGTCGCCTTTGTCTAGGAAGTCGTTCTTCCAGTTTTGAATTTCTCCTTTTGCTTTTTCTTTTTTCAAAGCTTCTATTTCAGCTTTTAGAGTATTATTTTCTTCCAATAATTTTTCTACTTGTTTTACCAAATCTTTGGATTTTAGTAGTTCTGAAAGTTTGTCCGCTTGTTCTTCCAAATCGGAGAAATACTGTCTTACTCTATCTCTCGTAATGGCCTCCACACGGCGAATTCCTGCTGCTACTGCTCCTTCGGAAACGATTTTGAAATACCAAATATCCGATGTGTTTTTCACATGCGTTCCACCACAAAGTTCTTTACTTTCTCCAAACTGAATCATACGAACTCTATCTCCGTATTTCTCCCCGAAAAGTGCCATCGCACCAGCATCCATCGCCTGCTGCATGGTGATATTTCTATGCTCTTGAAGAGCTATTTTCTGGTGAATTCTCTCATTTACTCTTTTTTCTACTTCGCAAATTTCCTCATCGGTCATTTTTTGGAAATGAGAAAAGTCAAATCTCAGAGACTGTGTATCTACACGAGAACCTCTCTGCTCCACATGCGTCCCTAAAACCTCTCTAAGAGCCTGATGCAGCAAGTGCGTAGCCGAGTGATTCGCCTCTGCAAGGATTCTTCCTTTCACTTCCGCTTTCAGTGGCTCATCTATATTCGTAGGTAAAGTTTCCGAAAGATGAATTATCAAGTTATTTTCTTTCTTAGTATCAATGATATAGGTAACATCGCCATTTGCAGAAACCAAAAGACCCTTGTCTCCTACCTGCCCTCCTCCTTCTGGATAAAACGGAGTAACATTAAACACCAAATGATAAAGCGTTCCGTCCTTTTGGCTTTCTACTTTTCTGTATTTAGTCACACGAACTATTCCCTCCAAAGTATCATACCCGATGAACTCTTCCTCATCATCCTCACGAAGAACCACCCAATCATCAGTTTTCATCTGTGCCGCAGCACGAGAGCGTTCTTTTTGTTTTTGTAACTCTTCTTCAAAGCCTTTTTCATCCAAAGTGAAACCTTTCTCTGTGAGAATAAGCGCCGTAAGGTCTATCGGGAAACCATAGGTGTCATACAGCTCAAACGCCTTGCTCCCTGAAATCACTTTTTCAGTTGCGTTATTCATCATCGTATCCAGCATGAGAAGCCCTTGTTCCAGAGTTCTCAAGAATGAATTTTCCTCTTCTTTTATTACATTTTTAATCAATTCATACTGCTTGTCCAGCTCTGGGAAAGCTCCTCCCATCTGCTGAGCAAGTGTAGCCACCAATTTGTAAATAAATGGCTCTTTCTGCCCAAGGAAAGTAAATGCGTAGCGGATTGCCCTTCTCAAAATTCTTCTGATAACATATCCTGCTCCACCATTGGAAGGAAGCTGCCCGTCAGCAATAGCAAAAGAAACCGCACGAATGTGGTCTACTATCACACGGATAGCAATATCCTTTTCATCATCTAGTTTTCCTGTATATTTTTTCCCTGAAAGCTCCTCTACTTTTTCTATCAAAGGCGTGAAAACATCGGTATCATAGTTAGAAGATTTCCCCTGAAGCGCCATACAAAGACGCTCAAAACCCATCCCTGTATCTACATTTTGTTTTGGTAATTTTTCTAATGAGCCGTCTGCTTTTCGGTTGAACTCCATAAATACGAGATTCCAAATCTCTACAACCTGCAAATGGTCATTATTTACCAAATCTTTTCCTGAAACTCTGGCTTTTTCATCTTCACTTCTCAAATCCACATGGATTTCGGAACATGGCCCACATGGTCCCTGCTCGCCCATTTCCCAGAAATTATCTTTCTTGTTTCCGTTTATTATTCGGCTTTCATCGATATGTTCTTTCCAAAAATCGTATGCATCTTGGTCTCTTTCCAAGTTTTCGGAAGCATCTCCTTCGAAAATCGTTACATACAGATTTTCTTTCGGTATTTTATAAACTTCGGTCAAAAGTTCCCACGCCCAAGCAATCGCTTCTTTTTTGAAATAATCCCCAAAAGACCAGTTCCCCAGCATCTCGAACATCGTATGGTGATAGGTATCACGCCCTACATCATCCAAATCGTTATGCTTTCCTGAAACTCTCAAACACTTTTGTGTATCGGCTACACGGACAGATTTCGGTTCTTTGTATCCGAGAAAAAAATCCTTAAACTGAGTCATCCCCGAGTTGGAAAACATCAGTGTAGGGTCATCTTTCAAAACGATAGAAGCAGAAGGCACTATCTCATGCTCTTTGCTTTTAAAAAACTCTAAAAATTTCTGGCGTATTTCTTTTGAAGTCATAATTCTAATTTTTCAATAATAATGACAAAAGTAAGAAATTTATCGGTTTCTTTCCATCATTCTTTTTAAAAATATAGCAAAAAAAAGGAATGAAAGGACGCAAAATTTATTTTTAAAAATTCTATTTTTTT